>JANMMH010000547.1:0-5635 GCA_031373055.1 Rubrivivax sp.
CTCGGTGAAGCCATTGCGCTAACCGCCAACACGATGGGCGTGAAGACGCGCGCGCACAGCACCACCACGCTGGAGATCGAATACGGCACCTTGGTGCCCATGCGCTACATGAATGCCGACCAGCACTTCAAAGTCATCAGCGTTTCGGCCTGGTGCATGTGGCATGACCTGGCCGAGAGCGCCCGCTTTGGTCTGGCCGTGCGCCGCGCCGTTGAAGACGCTTACGACGGCACCGTGGCCATCTTCGCCAGCGGGTCACTCAGCCACCGCTTCGCGCAAAACGGCACCGCGCCCGAGTTCATGCACAGGGTGTGGGACCCGTTCCTGGAAACCACCGACCGCGCGGTCGTCGACATGTGGCAACGCGGCCGCTGGGCCGAGTTCTGCGCCATGCTGCCCATGTACAACGAAAAGTGTTTCGGTGAAGGCGGCATGCACGACACCGCCATGCTGCTCGGCGCCATGGGCTGGGAGAGCTACCGCGCTGGGGTCGAAGTCGTCACGCCGTACTTCGGCAGCTCGGGCACCGGGCAGATCAACGCCATCTTTCCAGTGACTAAGCTTCCATGAACGCTGACACGATTGAGGCCCTGGCGCGCGAGCTGCAACAAGCGCGCGCCACACGCACGCAACTGCGCCACTTCAGCCAGCGTTTCCCTGAGATGACGGTGGCGGACGGCTATGCCGTGCAAAGCGCCTGGGTCGCACTCGAAGTCGCCGCCGGCCGCCACGTGCGTGGCCACAAGATCGGCTTGACCTCGCGCGCCATGCAGCTGTCCAGCCAGATCAACGAGCCCGACTACGCGCCGCTGATGGACGACATGTTCCTGCCCAATGGTGGCGACATCGACATCGGCCGCTTCATCGCGCCGCGCATTGAAGTCGAGCTTGCCTTCATCCTGGGCAAACCGCTGCAAGGCCCCGGCGTCACGCTCTTTGATGTGCTCAGCGCCACCGAATATGTGTCGCCCGCCATCGAGATCATCGACGCGCGCATCGAGCAGTTCGACCGCGACAGCAAGGCCGCGCGCAAAGTGGTCGACACCATCAGCGACTTCGCCGCCAATGCCGCCGTCGTGCTCGGCGGCCGGCCTGTGCGAGCGCTCGACGTCGACCTGCGCTGGGTCGGTGCGCTGCTGCACAAGAACGGCGTGGTCGAAGAAACCGGGCTGGCGGCAGGGGTGTTGAACCACCCCGCCAATGGCGTCGCCTGGCTGGCTAACAAACTGGCAGAGCATGGTGAGTCCCTGGCCGCCGGTGAAGTGGTGCTCGCCGGCTCGTTCACACGGCCGACGACCGCCGTGCGTGGCGACACCCTGCACGCCGACTACGGACCCCTGGGCAGCGTGAGCTTTCGTTTCGTGTAAGGGCGTGTTGCCGGCGTAGAGGACTTCAGCAGCAAGGTTAATTTGCTGTAAATCTGCGGGTCTCGCCCCTTTGGCGCCGGCATACTCGCGCCGACTTCCGGGGGATGCAATGGACGCGGTTCAAAACGACGTGGTGCTGCGCGAGCAGTCAGTTTCAAATGATGACCACAGCGCGGCCGCAAGCGCAAAGGCATGGCCCGGGCTGGCCACGCTGAGCGTCACCGCAGCCAGCCTGGCCGCCTGCGGCGGTAGCGACGCACCACCACCGGCGTTCATGGCGCTTGAAACGGCCCAAGACCGCCGCCAAACCTTAGCCACGAATGCGACCAACGGCGACGCCGTGGCGGCATCCACGAGCACACCGGTGCCCAGTGCCACGGAGCTGATGGACTGGGCCGAGCGCAACTACGCGGTCTTCTTTCCCGGCCACCAGAGTGACCTCACCCTTGCCCCTTACCTCTACCGTTATTACCCCGAGACACGCAATTACCTCGGCGTGGCCAATAGCCGCATTTACATCCTGGGTCCCGTGTCGGGCGAGGTGCTGGGCGACGTCGGCTCGCTGGCCGACTTCGCCCAGCGTGTGTATGCCGGCAAGTTCGCGTACAGCGACACGCAAGCATCACGCTTCCTGGCGCAAGCCACCCTGGGTGTCACCGACGCCGACATTCAAGCCGTGCGCAGCATGGGCTTCGAAGCCTGGTTGAACCAGGAATTCGCGCGGCCCATCTCCACCAGCAACTGGGCGTTTCTGGTGGCCAATGGCCTGGACGTCGACCCCGACGCGCGCAACGTCGCCAAGTTCGTTGACGAACAAATCTGGCAGCGCTTGCTCAGCGCGCCCGACAGCCTGCGCCAACGTGTCGCGCTGGCGCTGTCCGAAATCTTTGTCGTCGGCTTCGACGGTCTGAACGGTGCCTACAAGCAGTTCCAGCTCGCCGCCTGGTGGGACATCCTGGCCGACAACGCACTGGGCAACTACCGCACGCTGCTCGAAGCCGTGACGCTCAACCCGGCAATGGGCGGCTATCTCAACACAGCGGGCAACCGCAAAGAAGACGTGGCCCTGGGTCGCGTGCCCGACGAAAACTATGCACGTGAAGTGATGCAGCTCTTCAGCATCGGCGTGGACATGCTCAACCTGGACGGCACACCCAAGCGCGCAAGCGACGGTGAGCCCATCGACAGCTACACGCAAGACACAGTGACCAACCTGGCGCGCGTGTTCACCGGCTGGAATCGCGACACACGCGTGGGTGTGGCCACACCCGAGTACCAGCGCGCGCCGATGACGCTGACGGCAGCGCAGCATTCCACCCTGGCGGCCAGCTTCTTGGGTGTGACCATCCCCGCCAACACGCCCGGCGCCACGGCGCTGACAACGGCACTGGACACGCTGGCCAACCACCCCAACGTCGGCCCCTTCATCGGCCGCCAGCTGATTCAGCGCCTGACCACCAGCAACCCCAGCCCGGCCTATGTGGCGCGTGTGGCCACGGCCTTCAGCAATAACGGCCAAGGTGTGCGGGGTGACTTCAAGGCTGTGGTGCGCGCCGTGCTGCTGGACGACGAAGCGCGCGACGACATCCGCCTGGCCGACCCCGCCTACGGCAAGTTACGCGAGCCGCTGTTGCGCTTCATTCAATGGGCGCGAAGCTTCAAAACGGGCTCGGTCTCGGGCGACTGGAAGGGCGGCAATACCAGCGACCCGGGTCGCTCGCTCGGGCAAAGCCCCTTGCGTTCGCCCTCAGTCTTCAATTTCTTTCGCCCCGGCTACGTGCCCGCAGGCTCGGCCATCGCGGCCGCCGGCCTGGCCGCGCCGGAATTCCAGCTTGCCAACGAAAGCAGCGTGGCGGGTTACCTCAATGTGATGCAGACCATCACCGCCAGTGGCCACGCTGACATCAAGCCCGACTACAGCGCCGAATTCGCGCTGGCCACCGACGCCGTGGCGCTGCTGGCCCGCATCGAGAGGCTGCTTTGCGCCGACCAACTTCAACCGGCCACGCGCAGCACGATCGTTAGCGCTATCAACAGCATTGCCGCCACCACCGACGTCGGAAAGAACAACCGCGTCTACACAGCCGTGTTGCTGGTGATGGCCAGCCTTGACTTTCTGGTACAGAAGTGAGCCGACCATGACCAAGACGACGTCAGCTACCGACCTCGCGCGCCGCGCCTTCCTGCGCCGCAGCGCCTTGACCGGCCTGGCCGGCACCGCAGCGCCCTGGGCCTTGAACCTGTCGCTGATGGCCGAAGCCGCAGCCGCCACGAACCCGAACGACTACAAAGCGCTGGTGTGCATCTTTCTCTACGGCGGCAACGACTACGGCAACACCCTGGTGACGGTGGACAACAGCAACCACGCCGCCTACACGCGCATTCGCGGCAGCCTGGCCACGCCGCAGGCCAGCCTGGCGGCCACCACGCTCACCGGCGCGCCCGCGCTGGCCAACGGCACACAGTACGCACTGGCGCCCGAGCTGGCGCCCATCAAACCACTGTGGGATAGCGGCCAACTCGCGGTGCAGCTCAACGTCGGCCCGTTGCTGCAACCCACCACGCTGGCGCAATACAACGCCCGCTCGGTGCCGCTGCCGCCCAAACTTTTCTCCCACAACGACCAGGTTTCGATCTGGCAGTCTGATCGCCCCGAAGGTGCCAAGACGGGTTGGGGCGGGCGCATGGGCGACATGCTGCTGGCTGCCAACGGCCAAAGTGTGTTCACTTGCACCTCGGTCACGGGCAACGCCGTCTACCTCACGGGCGACAGCGCCGTGCAGTACCAACTTACCAGCAACGGCGCCGTGGCCATCAACGGTATCAGCCGCGCCTTGAACGGATCGGCCACTGCGCAAGCGGCATTGCGCAGCCTGATCACTGCCCCCAATGCGCACCTCTTCGGCAACGAGTACGGCCGCGTGACGCGCCGCTCCATCGACGCCGAAGCGCAGGTCACCGCGGCACTCGCCGGCCTGCCCACCTTGGCCACGCCCTTCGACACCGCCAACTCACTGGCCAGCCAGCTACGCATGGTGGCGCGCTTGATCGCCGCCCGCAGCACGCTTGGCCTGACGCGCCAAGTCTTCATGGTCTCGCTGGGCGGCTTTGACTTGCATGACTTCCTGGTCGACAGACACCCCGGATTGCTGACCAACGTCGGCAACGCGATGGCCTCGTTTCACGCCGCCACCGTCGAGCTGGGTGTGGCCGACAAGGTGACGGCCGTCACCGCGTCGGACTTTGGCCGCACTTTGTCGAGCAATGGCGACGGTTCCGACCACGGCTGGGGCAACCACCACTTCGTGATGGGCGGGGCCGTCAAGGGCAAGAACTTCTACGGCACGGCCCCGGCCATGGCCGTGAGCGGGCCGGATGACGTGGGCCAGGGGCGATTGCTGCCCAGCACATCGGTCGATCAGTTCGGCGCCACGCTGGCGAGCTGGCTGGGCATCTCCGACAGCAATTTGCCCATCGTGGTGCCGCACATTGGCAGCTATTCCAAGCGCAACATGGGGTTCGTCTAGGGCGGTTTTGCCGTCATGGAGACAAGACCGAAGCGGCAAGGCTTGAGGTGCGCGGCGTCAAGCGCGGCGTCAATGGTGGTGAAGGTGCGTCCGGCGAAGTACATTGGCTCCGTTCCCATGCCACAAGGAGCGAGCGGTGAGCCTCTACGACAAGCAGCTCGACAAGAACGCAGCCAACTTCGCGGCGCTGTCGCCGGTGAGCTTTGTCGAGCGCAGCGCGGAAGTCTTTGGCGACTTGCCTGCGGTGGTGCATGGCGCGCGCCGCTACACCTGGGCGCAAACGCGCGAGCGCAGTGCGCGGCTGGCTGCGGCGCTGGCTGCGCTCGGTGTCGGCCGCGACAGCACGGTGAGCCTGATGCTGCACAACACGCCAGAGATGGTGGAGGCGCACTACGCCGTGCCGGCGCTCAATGCCGTGCTCAACCCGCTGAACACGCGGCTGGACGCAGCGATGCTGGCCTGGCAGATGAACCATTGCGAGGCCCAGCTGCTCATCACCGATCGCGAATTCGCGCCGCAGGTGGCGCAGGCCTTGCAGCTGCTGCGCGAGCAGCATGGTCGCGTGCTTCAGGTCATCGACGTCTGCGACAGCGAGTACGCCGGCGCGGGTGAACGCCTGGGTGCGCACGAGTACGAAGCGCTGCTGGCCGGCCACGCGCCCGTGCCACAGCTGGCCGGCCCGAGCGACGAGTGGGACGCCATCGCCGTGAGCTACACCAGCGGCACCACCGGCGACCCCAA
>JANMMH010000727.1:0-5020 GCA_031373055.1 Rubrivivax sp.
CCGCCTGCTGATACTGGCGCACGAAGTTCACGCCCAGGCCGCCTGGGTAGAAGACGTAGATCGCGTCGGGGTTCTTCGCCGCCACCTGCGCCAGCTCGGCCGCGAAGTCGGGCTGGTTCAGCGGCGTGTAGATCTCGTCGACCATCTCGCCCTTGAAGAAGCGCTTGAAGCCGGCGATGAAGTCTTTGCCGGCCTGGTAGTTGGGCGCCATGCCGACCACGCGTTTGTAGCCTTTGTCGGTGGCATATTTGCCCACCACCTCGGCCTGCATGTCGTTTTGCCAGCTCACGATGAACTGGTTGTTGGAGCACTGTGCGCCGGCAATGGGTGCCGGGCCGGCGTTAGAGCCGATGAGGAAGACGCCCTTTTCGGTGATGGGTTTGTGCACCGCCATCATGACGTTCGAAAATGTGATGCCGGTGATGATCGAGACGTTGTCCTTCTCGATCAGCTTTTGCACCAGCTGTGTCGCCACGTCGGGCTTCAACTGGCTGTCTTCACGAATGATCTGCACCGGTGCGCCACCGAGCTTGCCGCCGTTGCGCTCCACCACCATCATGAAAGCGTCGTACTGGTCCTGGCCAAGGGCGCCCTGCGGGCCCGAGAGCTCGGCCATGAAGCCGATCTTGATGGGGGCCTGGGCCTGGGCGGCGCCGACGGTGGCCACGAGCGCGAAAGCGCAGGCCAGGCGAGAGAGAGGTGCGGTCATAGCGATTGCTCCAGCGGGGACAGAAGTCGAGGGCGCTGAGTCTAGGCGCAGCCACTCGGGGCGTGCAGCAGGTTCAACCCGGGGACGGTGCCACCCTATGGTTCATCGGGGCGGTTCTTGAACTCGGCAATGTCGGGCAGCGCGCCCCACATGCAAAACGACGCGGGCTCGGCGGGAAACTGCCGCGGCTGGTAGCTGGCCTCGTCTTCGGCCAAGATGCGGCGCACGCCGGTGGAGTACTCGAAGACCATGCCGTCGGGCCCCTCGAAGTACAAGAAGATCGCGCCCGACGTGGGGTGGCGGCCGGGGCCGAAGACGATCTTCACGCCACGTGCCTTGAGCTCGTACCAGGCGCGCATGACATCGTCCACGCTGGCCACCTGGTGGTTGATGTGCTGCACGCCGGCGCGCGTGGTGGGGAAGAGGGCGATGCGGTGGTGCACCTCGTCGATGCGCAAGAGGGCGGCTTGACCGATGCGGTCGCTGACGCGGGCTGAGAGCTGGCCGGTCCAGAAGGCTTCATCGCGCGCGGCGTCGGTGCTGCACAGCCCGATGTGTGAAAAGCCCGTGATGCCGGCGTCGCGTGAAGCCACGTAGCGCCGGCCGCTGTGGTGCGGGCGCACCACCAGTTCGATGGCGTTGCCCGTGGGGTCGCGAAAGCGCACGATGGCGCCCACGCGGCGTTGCTCGCATTCGACGCTGCTGCCCGCTGTCACCGCATGTCCGGCGTTAGACAGCGCGGCGGCAGCGGCGTCCAGCGCGCTGGCGTCCCGCAGCTCGAAGCCGACGCATGGGTCTTGCGGGTCGCCTTCCACATAGACCAAGGTGTGGTCGCGCGCGTCGCTGCGGTAGTAGTGGGCGCCATGCTCTTGGCGCACGGCTTGCAGGCCAATGAACTCGCGCGCAAAGCGGTCGGCGCCGATCAGGTCGCGTGTGGCCAGGCGCACGTAGCGGATGTCGAGCAGATGAATCATCGTGGGTCCTGACGAGTGTGAATGCGGTTGGCAGCTCAGCCATGATGCCCCGCCCGTTCGTGAAGAAATGCCGCACGTGGGCCGGGCCAGGCCAGGCCGGCCCCGCGCCATTCAAGAAGCACAAGCTGCCGCCGAAATCTGGCGTGTGGCGGGCCCTATCCCGGGACTGCCCTCCCTACGCGCCCCATGCACGATACCGTCGCCATCCAAGACTTGAAGATCGGCATGTTCGTCCACCTCGACGGCGGCTGGATCTCGCACCCGTTCCCACTGTCGAACTTTCGCATCAGCTCGGCGGACGAGATTCAGCGCATCCGCGAACTTGGTGTGCGCGAACTGCGCTGGTCGCGTGACAAGAGTGTGCTGGAGACTGCCGACGTGCAGGCCCCAGCAGCCCCGGCCACCGCCGAGGTGCAGGCCGCGCCGGTGCCCAGCCCTGCCGAGTTGCGCCGCGCCTTGCTCGAGGCGCAGCGCAGCGCCGCGCAGCGTTGCGAGAGCCAATTCAACGAAGCCGCGCTGGCCCTCAAGCAGGCGGTTGGCGCCGCCCGTGAGCAACCCGAAGCCGCGCGCGAAGCCGGGCTGGCCTTGGCGCGCGCCCTGCGCGACAAGCTCATTGGCGACGAGCAGGTGTGCCTTCGCCTGCTCTCGGCACAGGCCGGGGAAAAACCGACCGCGCACGCGCTGAACGTGACAGTCATCGCGATGCTGATGGGGCGGCTCTTCAAGCTGCCCGAGGCTGAGTTGGTGGACCTGGCGATGGGCGCGATGCTGCATGACATCGGCAAGCTCGAACTGCCGCACCGTGTGCATCACCATGACGAGCGCATGACCGCCGCCGAGGTCAAGGCTTACCGCGACCATGTGCACCTGGGCAGCGTGCTGGCCAATCGCATGAAGCTCTCGCCTGGCGTGGTGCAAGTCATTGAGCAGCACCACGAAGAAGCCGATGGCAACGGCTTCCCGAACCGGCTGAACATGGGCCACATGTGCGACGCCGCGCGCATCGTGTCGATCGCCAACCGCTACGACGGCCTGTGCAACCCGCGTAACCTGGCGCGCGCGCTGACCCCCCACGAGGCGGTGTCGCGCCTCTTCACGCAAGGCCGCGGCAAGTTCGACGCGACCATGCTCAACGCCTTCATCCGCATGATGGGGGTGTACCCGGTGGGCTCGGTGGTGCAGCTCACCGACGAGCGATTTGCGGTGGTGACGCATGTCAATGCGTCGCGCCCGCTCAAGCCTCAGGTGATGGTCTACGACGGCGCCGTGCCGCGTGACGACGCCTTGCTGGTGAACCTGATCAACGAACCCGACCTGGGCATCCGGCGCAGCCTGGCCGCCGCGCAACTGCCCGAGGTGGCGCGCGCCTACCTGACCCCGGCGCCACGCCTGGCCTACTTCTTCGAAGCCGTGGCGCCGCCCGTGGGCGTGGAGCCGACATGGGTGTGAGCACAGCGTCGACGCTGGAGGCCTGGCGCGCTTTGATCGACGCCATGCCCGAAGCGGCGTGGCTCTTTGAGTTGCCCTCACGCGGCGTGATGCTGGTCAACGCAGCGGCGTGCTCGCTGCTGGGCACCAACGCGCAAGCGCTGCTGGGTGCGCGCGCCGACAACTTGATCGCCAGCATCGAAGACCAGGCCTGGTGGGCTGGGCTTGAAGCCGCGCCACACGAGGGCCTGCACTCCGAGGTCGAGCTGCCCATGCCCGACGGCCGCCTCGTGGCGGTGGACCGCTGCATACGCCTCTTGCCCGATGGCCAACACGGCCTGGTGAGCCTGCGCAACCTGCGCACACAGCGGCGCTTGAGCGATGAGCGCGAGGCCATGCTGTCGCAACTGCAAGCCACGCTGGAATCCACACACGAGGGCATCTTGGTGCTTGACGCGCGCGGCGAGGTCAAGGCCTGCAACCGCCGTTTGGCCGAGATCTGGGGCATGCCAGGTCCCGTGTTCGAACCGCGCGTGGCGCAGCCGCTGTGGGACTGGCTGGCCGCCAGCGTGATCGACGCCGACGCGTTGCACCGGCGTTTGAACGAGCTCAGCAAAGCGCCGCTGCTGGTGAGCACCGAGCGCCTGGCCTTGCACTCAGGCCAGATCGTCGAATGCAGTTCGCGCCCGCTGTGGCACCGCGGGCGGCCGCAGGGCCGTGTCTTCTCATTCCGCGACCTCACGGCCAGCCTGGCGCAGGACCAGCGCCTGACCGAGCTGGCCACCACCGACGCACTGACTGGCTTGCCCAACCGCCGCCTGATGGCCGACGACGTGGCCGCAGCCGCAGCCGCAGCACGGCGCCACAGCCGCAGCTTCGCGCTCTTGGTGATCGACCTCGACCACTTCCGCCACATCAACGACACCCTGGGCCACGCCACCGGCGACCTGGTGCTGGTGGACGTGGCGCGCCGCATCCAGGCCTGCTTGCGTGGTGACGACCGGCTCGCGCGTATCGGCGGCGACCAGTTCGCGCTGCTCATCGACGGCGCCGACGCCAACGCGGCCGAAGCCACGGCGCGGCGCGTGCTCACCCTGGTGGCGCAGCCTTGCGAGCTTGAGGGCCTGCAATTCACGCTGACATGCAGCATCGGCGTGGCCATGTTCCCCGGCCACGGCAGCGCGCTTGAGCAACTCATCTCGCACGCCGAAGGCGCCATGCGCCTGGCCAAGGACGGTGGCCGCGCCGGGTACCGCCTGCACCAGGGGCGCAGTGGCGTGGACTTGCGCAAGCAGATGACGCTGGACCACGCCATGCGCCAGGCGCTGGTGAGCGGGCGTTTTCGCCTGCACTACCAGCCGCAGATCGACCTCGCCACCGGCGCGCTGACGGGTGCCGAGGCGTTGATCCGTTGGCGCGACCCCGAGCTGGGTGACGTGGCGCCGGGGCAGTTCATCCCGGTGGCCGAAGAGACGGGCTACATCATCGCCATCGGCGACTGGGTGTTGTCGCAGGCGGTGCGCCAGGCGGCACTCTGGCACGAGCGCAAGACGCCGATTCTGATTGCCGTCAACGTCTCGGCCTTGCAGTTCCAGCAGTCGCAGTTTGTCGAACGCGTGGCCAGCGTGCTGGCCGTGAGCGGCTTGCCGCCTTCGCTCTTGGAGCTCGAGCTCACCGAGTCCATTCTTGTGCGCGACGCCGAAGAGGCGCTGCTGCGGCTGCGCGCACTCTCGAAGTTAGGTGTGCGTTTGTCGATCGATGACTTCGGCACGGGTTACTCCAGCCTGGCCTACCTCAAGCGCTTCCCGATCGACAAGCTCAAGATCGACCGCAGCTTCGTGAAGGGCCTGCCTAAGGACGAGAGCGACGCCGGCATCGTGCGGGCTGTGTTGCAGATGGCGCGTGCGCT
>JANMMH010000556.1:0-4024 GCA_031373055.1 Rubrivivax sp.
GGCCAAGTCAGACGTGGCCAAGGCCGCCGGCGCGCATGTCGTCATCGACTACAAAGCTGAAGACGTGGCCGCGCGTGTGCGCGAAGCCACGCAGGGCGCGGGTGTCGACCGCGTGGTTGAAGTCGACATCGCCGCCAACGCCTTGCTCGACCTCGACGTGCTGCGCGACGGCGGCGAATGCGCCGTCTACGGCAGCGGCGCCTCGCCGTTTTCGCTACCCTTCTTCCCGCTCATCGTGAAGAACCTGGCGCTGCACTTTTTCATCGTCTACAAGCTCAGCAACACCGACCGCGCACGTGCGCAAACCATGCTCAACGGCTGGCTTGATCAAGGCGCGCTGCAACACCAGATCGCCGCGCGGCTGCCGCTGGCGCAGATCGCGCAAGCGCATGAACTCGTGGCGTCGGGCCGCGCGCTGGGCAACGTGGTGTTGCAAGTTCCCTGATCGCCCTGATCAACCCAGGGGCGCCACACCCAGCCAGGCGCGGTGCAGCCACAGCGCGAATCCAGCCCACGCTACCGTGCCCACCACCACCGTCAGCAGCGTCATCGCCAGCGTGCCGCTGGCGTAGACGGTGCCCGTCGCCCGGTCACGCGCACGCGCAGCGCGAAAGCTGAGCGCCGCCCAGACGAGGAAGCCGCCGAAGAGCAGCAAATCGGCCAGCGTGTGGTTGGCCAGCAGGTGCGCCAAGGCCCAGGCCTTGATGCTCAACACCATCGGGTGGTGCAGCCGCGCCTTGATGCTGTTGCCGGGCACATAGGTCGCGGCCAGCAGGATGAAGGCGACGAGCGTCAAGAGGGCCGCCACGTGGCGCGGCCAGACCATTGGCGTCCACAGCGCAATGGGCTCCAACCGCGCCACGCTGTAACCCCAGATGATCAAGGCCAGGCCGACGCCAGAGGCCAGCGAGTACAGGCCCTTGTAGCCGTTCTCGCCGAGGCGCTGCTGCAGCGCCGTGCGCTGGGCCTCGCCGCCGATGCGCACGGAATGCACGCCGAGGAAGAGGATCAAGCCGAGGATGAGAGCGGTCATGGTGGCAGCGCAAGTGGGGGCAGGGCGCCATTCTGGCCTGACCTGTGCGGCGGCTATGCTCAATCACCCCATGCAGCACTTCAATGCCCAAGCCACCGCAGCCGCGCTGCCCTACCCGGCGCTGATCGACGCGCTGCGGGCGATGTTCATCAGCGGTTGCGAGGTGCCACCGCGCCATGCGCACGCAGTGGCCGACGCCAACGGCCAAAGTGCAGGCACGGTGCTGCTGATGCCCGCGTGGCGGCCTGGGCGTTTCATCGGACTGAAGGTGGTCAACATCTTCCCAGCTAACGCTCAAACGGAGCTGCCAGCGCTGCACGCCAACTACACGCTCTTTGACGCCAACACGGGTGTGCCGCTGGCGCAGATGGACGGCATGCAGATCACCACACGGCGCACGGTGGCGGCGTCGGCGCTGGCGGCGTCGTTCCTGGCGCGCGCTGATGCGAAGCGCTTGCTCATCGTTGGCGCGGGGCGCGTGGCGTGCGAAGTGGCGCAGGCGATGCGGGTTGTGCGGCCGAACATCGACACTATCCAGGTGTGGGCCCGCAACCCTGACGCTGCCGCCACGATGGCGAAGCGCTTGCGTGACGCCGGCTTCTCCGCCACGGCCACGCCCAAGCTCGAAGCCGCCGTGCGCCAATCCGACATCGTGAGCTGCGCGACCTTGTCGACCAATGCGCTGGTGCATGGCGCGTGGCTTGCGCCCGGCGCGCACCTCGATTTGATCGGCGCCTTCACTCCCGCCATGCGCGAAAGCGACGGCGCGTGTTTCGCGCGTGGCCGGGTTTTTGTCGACACCGAGGAAGCGCTACTCAAGGCCGGTGATGTGCTGAGCGCCATCGCCGAAGCTACCTTCAGCGCCGCGCAGCTGCAAGCCACGTTGACGCAACTATGTCGAGGTGAACATCCCGGCCGGCGCAGCGCGGATGACATCACCGTCTTCAAGTCGGTGGGTACGGCGCTTGAAGACTTGGCTGCGGCTGAGCTGGTGTGGGCCGGTCGATAATCGTGCCCATCTCTGGCTCAAGGCTGCACGCATGACACGCTTTCTTCTCGCCCTGCTGCTGCTTGCCGCCTTGGCCGCAGCCTACTTCTGGATCGCCCTGAGCTGGAGTTTTTCCAAAGGCGAGCGCGCAGGCTGGGTGCAGAAGCTTTCCGAAAAAGGCTGGGTCTGCAAGACCTGGGAAGGCGAGTTGGCGATGGTCTCGATGCCCGGCGCCGCGCCCGAAAAATTTCTCTTCACGATTCACGACGAGGCGGTGGCCGCGCAGGTCACCAAGGTTATGGGCAAACGCGCCAGCCTGCATTACGAAGAGAAGGTCGGGCTGCCCACAACGTGTTTTGGCGACACGCGCTACTTCGTCAACAAGGTGACGCTGGCCGACGAGATTTCGCTCTCGCCTGGGGTGGTGGTGCCGACGCCAGCGACCCTGCCAGTACCAGCGCCCGCACCAGCCTTGCCTGCGCCTGCGGCTTCAGCGCCGAAGTGACGTCATCAGCGCGGGCACACGCAGCGCCATGAGCGCGGCTACGGCTAGCAAACAAGCGTAGAGCACCAGCGCCGCGCGCGCGCCTGCGGCCGTGGCCACGGCGCCGCCGAGCACGGCGCCGGCCAAGGTGGCGAGCTGGCCGACGCTGCGGATACCACCGTCCACACGCGCCAGCCACTCAGACCCCACCGCCGTCTGGCGCAGCGTGCGCTCGTGAACTTCGTGCATGACCTGGCCACCATCGCCGATGAGTTGCTGCGCCACCAAAAGCGCAATGCCCAACCAGCCCGCGCCCGGCACCGCCGCCACGCACGCCGCGCCGACACAGGCCAGCGCCAGACCGAAGGCCATCGTACGCGGCGCGCCCCAGCGTGCACCCAGTGGCAAAGCCCAGGCCGCGCCGAGTACCGCGCCCAAGGCGCCGGTGGCGAAGACCATGCCCTGCACGCCGGTGGGCAACGCAATGTCGCGCGCCACGAAGATCATGTAGCTCGTGCCCGCGACGCTTTGCGCTAACGCCGTAAGCACTTGCAGCCGCGCCAGCGCGCGCAGCGTCGGGTTGCCGGCCAGCACGACCAGGCCCTCGCGCGTGTCTTGCCACCAGTGCCGCCACCCAAATGGCGTTGCCGCAACCACACGCGGCGCCTCGCGGATGCCGCGCAGACACAGGGCCGAGACGAGGTAGCTCGCCGCGTCGATCAGCAGCGCCCACACCGCGCCCCACCACTGGTAGAGCCAGCCGCCCAGCGCAAAGGCGGCGGTTTCGGACAAGCTGCCGACCATCGACAAACGCGCGTTACTGGCCGTGAGCTGCGCATGGGCCAGCTGCTGCGCCATCCAGGCCGAACGCGCCAGCTCGAAGGCCACCGTCAGCAGCGCACCGGCGGCGCTGGCCAGCAGCAAGGCGGCCATGGTCAGCGACTGCATGGCGGCGGCCCAGGCGATGAGGCCCAAGAGCGCGGCGCGCATCAGGTCGGCCGTTAGCATCACCGCGCGCTTGCCGTGGCGGTCGACCACGCTGCCCAGCCACAGCGAGCCCAAAGCACCGGCCACCACGTCGGCCATCAACAGCAGCGACATCTGCCAGGCCGTAGCACCCAGCACCAGCGTGGCCAGCCACGGGATGGCCAGCCGCGACAGCATGGTGCCGAAGTTCGACGCGCCTTCGGCGGCGAGGACGCGGGTGAAGCCTTGTGCGGGCTTGTTCATTTCATCGTGTTGCGAAACCAGCCGCTGATGGCTGCTGTCAGGCTTGAAAGCTTAGTGGCGCGAGCGCCGTGGCGGGTCGCTGTGTTCCGCTCATGTCCCCCGGCCGGGGGTACCCGGCCTCCTCCTTTACTTCGCTCCACACAGCGACCCACCACAGCGCTCGGATCAGCATTGAGGCGGCACGCAATGAATGCGCGCGTGGCGGCGATGGTGGCGGCTGGGGCGGGCGGTTGGGGTGGGGGGGGGGGGAGTTAATGGGGAGAAAGCGGCCCGTCACGCCCGCGTCGGG
>JANMMH010000031.1:0-3491 GCA_031373055.1 Rubrivivax sp.
GAACGCACGCAGTGGTACTTCCAGCGCTACGTGCCCTACCTGCCGGCGGCCGGTGAGATGGTGCTGTTCGACCGCAGTTGGTACAACCGCGCCGGCGTCGAGCGCGTGATGGGTTTTTGCACGCCGGCGGAAACGGACGCCTTCCTCAAGCAAGCGCCGCAGTTCGAGAAGATGCTGGTCGACGACGGCATCCTGCTCTTCAAGTACTGGCTGACCGTGGACCAGGCGCAGCAGGAAGACCGTTTCGCCGAGCGCATGAACGAGCCGCTGAAGCGCTGGAAGCTCTCGCCCATCGACCTGCAAGCGCGCGAGAAGTACGCCGACTACACCGCCGCGCGCCAGGCCATGCTCGACGCCACGCACAAGAAGGCCGCACCCTGGACGCTGGTGGATTTCAACGACCAGCGCCGCGGCCGATTGGCGCTCATCCGCAACCTGCTCAAGCGCATCCCCGAGCGGCCCGTGCCAGAGATCCACCTGGACTTCCCCATGCTCAGCAAGCCGCCACTGCGTGAGCGCTTCAAGGGCGCGCTCAAACCCATCTGATCAACGGGTGGCATTCGTGCCGCAGCGCTTGTGGCATGCTGCCACTCCCTTCCTGGCCGGGCCGCGTCAAACATGAACAGCATCGACGTCGAAGTCATCCGCAGCGCGATGGACTGGATGAACCGTGGCCACCGCGTGGTGATGGGCACCGTCGTGCGCACCTGGGGCTCGTCGCCCCGCCCGCCGGGCTCGCTGATGGTCATCCGCGACGACGGCCAGGTGGCCGGCTCGGTCTCGGGCGGCTGCATCGAAGACGACCTGATCGAGCGCGTCAAGCGTGGCGAACTGGCCTTGCGCCTGCCGCAAGCCACCACCTACGGCGCCAGCGCCGAAGAGGCGCAGCGCTTTGGCCTGCCCTGTGGCGGCAGCGTGCAGATCGTGCTGGAGCCGCTGGGCGCGCAGTCGATGTTGCGCGAGCTCTTGTCGGGCATCGAAGAGCACCGCGTCGTGTCGCGGCGGCTGGAAATGGCCACGGGTTTGGTCGCGCTGCGCAGCATGACCGAGGGCGACGCCGTGCGCTTTGACGGTGCTACGCTGGAAACCGTGCACGGCCCGCGCCTGCGCCTGCTCATCATCGGCGCCGGTCAACTCTCGCGTTATGTGGCCGCCATGGCGGTGATGCTCGACTACCGCGTGACCATCTGCGACCCGCGCAGCGAGTACCACGAAGGCTGGGACGCGATGGAGGGCGTGACCCTTTCCAAACAGATGCCCGACGACCTGGTGCTGGCCATGAACCTCGACGCGCGCAGCGCCGTGGTGGCCGTCACGCACGACCCCAAGCTTGACGACCTGGCCTTGATGGAAGCGCTGAAGACACCGGCGTTTTACGTCGGCGCGCTCGGCTCCAAGCGCAACAACGACGTGCGCCGCGCGCGCCTGCGTGAGTTCGACGTTAGCGCCGAGGAAGTCGCTGCCTTGCGCGGGCCGGTGGGCTTGAATCTGCGTGGCCTCACGCCGCCGGAGATTGCGTTGTCGATCATCGCGGAGATGACTGCGGTGCATCGAGGTGCGGCGCTGGATGGCACGCTGGCGGACTGGAGTGGCTCGACCACCGAGTGCAAGGTGGCCTGACTTGCCCCCTCCCGCTGCCAGGGGGAGGGAGGAACTCAATGCCCCAGGATCTTCGACAAGAAGTCTTTCGACCGCTCACTCTTCGGGTTATTGAAAAACTCGTGCGGCGTGTTCTCTTCGACGATCTGGCCCATGTCCATGAAAATCACGCGGTCGGCCACGGCCTTGGCGAAGCCCATTTCGTGCGTCACGCAGATCATGGTGATGCCCTGATTCGCCAGCTCGGTCATCACGTCCAGCACTTCCTTGATCATCTCGGGGTCGAGCGCCGACGTGGGCTCGTCAAACAGCATGATCTTCGGTGTGAGGCACAGCGCGCGCGCAATCGCCACACGCTGCTGCTGACCGCCTGAAAGCTGCAGCGGGTACTTCTCGGCCTGCTCCGCGATGCGTACGCGGTTCAGGTTCAGCATCGCGCGCTCTTCGGCTTCTTTCTTGGGCAGCTTGCTCACCCACATCGGCGCCAGCGTCAGGTTTTCCAGCACCGTGAGGTGCGGAAACAGGTTGAACTGCTGGAAAACCATGCCGACTTCGCGACGGATCTTCTCGATCGCTTTGACGTCGTCGGTGATCTCCGTGCCGTCCACATGGATGTGGCCTTCTTGATGTTCTTCCAGCCGGTTGATGCAGCGGATGAGCGTGCTCTTGCCCGAGCCCGAAGGCCCGCAGATGACGATGCGCTCGCCCTTGGCGACCGAGAGGTTGATGTCGCGCAGCACGTGGAAATTGTTCCCGTACCACTTGTTGACCTTGTCGAAGGTGATGATGGGCTCGGCCATGGTGGTCTTTCAGCGATTCTTGTTGCGGGCAAGTTGCGCTTCAATCCACAAGCTGTAGCGGCTCATGGCGAAACAGAACACGAAGTAAATCGCGGCGATGAAGAGGTAAGCCTCGATCTTGAAGGGCCGCCAGTTGGAGTCGGAGTTCATCGCCAGGCCCATCGCGCCGGTGAGCTCATACAGGCTCACGATGGTCACGAGCGAGGTGTCTTTGAAGATCGAGATGAAGTTGTTCATGATGCTGGGCACGACCATCGCCAGCGCCTGCGGCAACACGATCTTGCGCTGGGTTTGCCAGTAGCTCAGGCCCAGCGTATCGGCCGCTTCGATCTGGCCTTTGGGCAGCGCCTGCAAACCGCCGCGGATGATCTCGGCCATGTAGGCTGCGGCAAACAGCGTGATACCTACGAGCACCCGCAGCAGCACGTCGATGTTCAAGCCCGGCGGCATGAAGAGCGGGAACATGAAGCTCGCCATGAAGAGCACGCTGATCAAAGGCACGCCTCGCACCAGCTCGACGTAGATCACGCAGAAGGTCTTGATCGCCGGCAAGTTGCTGCGCCGCCCCAGCGCCACCAGCACCGCCAGCGGGAAGGCAAATAGCATCGAGAGTGCCGACAGCATGATCGTTAGCGGCAGGCCACCCCAGCGGTCGGTAGGCACGGGGCTCAGGCCCATCACGCCGCCGCCCATCAAGGTGAAGAAGAAGGCCAGCACGAGCACCCACAGCACGGCCAGCCAAGGCTTCCAGAATGCGCGCATGCAGCTCGCCACCAAGAGCGCCACCAGCGCGCCGGTCGCCAACTCGGGGCGCCAGGTCTGATCCAGCGGGTAGCGGCCAAAGATGATGAGGCGGTACTTCTCGACCACCACACCCCAGCAGGCGCCGGTGCCGCGAGCCGCCTGGCAGGCGTCGGCATTCGGCGCAGCCACAGCGTAGATGAAAGCCCAGCTGATAAATCCGGGCAGCCAGTACAAGAACAGCAGCGCCATCACCACGGTGGTGAGGCTGCTCTGCCAGTTGCCAAAGAGGTTGCTGCGGATCCACGGCACCAGGCCTTCGGTGTTGACCGGAGCCGGCCGCGCGGCGAT
>JANMMH010000042.1:0-2270 GCA_031373055.1 Rubrivivax sp.
GCGATGTCCATGTCAACGTCCTTAGGGAGTTAGCTCAGTGCTGCCATGGCACGTGTGGTGATGTCGTCCACGCTGCCGATGCCGCTGATGCGCGCGTAGCGCGGCGCCTGCGCATCGCCGGTGGCGGCCCAGGCGGCGTAGTAGTCGACCAGCGGACGGGTCTGCGCCTGATAGACCTCAAGGCGCTTGCGTACGGTGGCTTCTTTGTCGTCTTCGCGCTGGATCAAAGGCTCGCCGCTCACGTCGTCGATGCCTTCAACCTTGGGCGGGTTGAAGCGCACGTGGTAGGTGCGACCCGACGCGACGTGGGCGCGGCGGCCGCTCATGCGCTCGATGATGGCGCTGTCGGGCACGTCGATTTCAAGCACCACGTCGAGCTTGACGCCGGCCGCCTTCATGGCGTCGGCTTGCGGGATGGTTCTGGGGAAGCCGTCGAAGAGAAAGCCCTTGGCGCAGTCGGGCATGGTGATGCGCTCTTTGACCAGGCCGATGATGATGTCGTCGCTGACCAGGCCACCGGCGTCCATCACCTTCTTCGCCGCCAAGCCCATCGCCGTGCCGGCCTTGACGGCGCCACGCAGCATGTCGCCGGTGGAGATTTGCGGGATGCCGTACTTCTGGCAAATGAAGGTCGCTTGCGTGCCTTTGCCAGCGCCGGGCGCACCCAACAGGATCAGTCTCATGGTGGTCCTTGAATCGTTATGTGGTGGGTGCGCGCACGCGGGCAGCGCAGGTCTCGAATCGAGAATAGCACGCAGATTTGGGGTAGCGCGGAGGGGTAAAGCCTCAGCTAAACAAGGCGCGCACGCGTTCCAAATCCTGGGGCGTATCCACCCCTGGCCCGGGGTCGGCGTCGGTGATGTGCACGGCGATGTGATGGCCATGCCACATCACGCGCAGCTGCTCCAGCGCTTCAATGTGCTCCAGCGGCGAGTGCGCGAGTGTCGGAAAACTGCGCAGGAAACCAGCGCGGTAGGCGTAGATGCCGATGTGGCGCAGCGGCTTCGGGATGGACAGATTCACCTCACCGCGCGCCTGGCCGTCGCGCCACCACGGAATGGGCGCGCGGCTGAAGTAGAGCGCACGGCCTTGCGCGTCGAGCACCACCTTCACGATGTTCGGGTTGTGCAGTTCTTCGAGCGTGGATAGCGCATGCGCCGCTGTGCTCATCACGCAGTCGCTGCGCGCGGCCAGCAGCGCGGCGCATTGCGCCACCAGTTGCGGGTCGATGAGCGGCTCGTCGCCTTGCACATTGACGACGGTGGCGTCGCCGTCTAAGTTCAGAAGCGCACAGGCTTCGGCCAGGCGGTCGCTGCCGCTAACGTGGTCGGTACGCGTCAACAGCGCCCGCACGCCATGTTGCTGGCATGCCTGCACGATGCGCGCATCGTCGCCCGCCACGACGACTTGCGCCGCGCCTGAGAGCGCTGCACGCTGTGCCACGCGCACGACCATCGGCAGCCCGGCGATGTCGGCCAGCGGCTTGTCGGGCAGCCGGGTCGACGCGAGCCGCGCCGGGATCAATACCGTGAAGCTCAAGGGCTGGCCTTGGCGGCGGTCTCGCCTTCAGCGACAGCGCGCGCTTGGCCTTCCAGCATCACCGGCAAACCGTCGCGAATGGGGTAGGCCAGGCGGTCGGCGTGGCATATCAATTCATGCGCGCGGCCTTCGCTGTCGCGCCAGAGCTCAAGCGCGCCTTTGCAGATGGGGCAGACCAGGAGTTCAAGCAATCGGCGGTCGGCGTTCATGGTGGGGTGCGTGTCTTGAAGGGTGCCAGGCCGGCGTGGACCCAGCGCAGGAAGGCGGGTGGGAGCACGAAGTCTAGACCGACGACCCAGAGGCTTGTCGTCGTCTGTGTTGGGACCCAGTGCTGAAACTTGATGGCGTCTTTTTCGGTGATGAAGACATCGCCAGCGTTGGCTGGCCAGGGCAACTGCGCAAAGTCGTGGTGGTCGGGCAAGGGCAGGCGCGTGATCCTCAAGCCGGCGGCTTCAAGCATGGTGAAGAAGCGCTCCGGTGCGGCAATGCCAGCCGCAGCGGTGCAGCGGCGGCCCTTGAACGTCGACAGCGGCTGGCTCAGGCCAAGCTCGCCGCGCACCCAGTCGTGCAGCGGCACGGCGTGGCCCAGGCGGCGCGCAATCAGCAAGCCTGGCAGCGCTGTTGATGGCGCGGCCGCGTTGTAGAGAACGCTCGCGTTGGGCGTTAGCGTGCGCCACATTGGTTCGCGCAGTGGGCCCGCCGGAAGAAGTAGCCCGTTGCCAATGCCGCGT
>JANMMH010000570.1:0-7753 GCA_031373055.1 Rubrivivax sp.
CGACCCCGAGGTCGACGAAGACTGGGGCGAAGAGGACCTGACGCCCACCGAACGCCTGCTCGCCTGGAACACGCTGGAAGTGCTGGCCTATCGCACAGGCAACCCCGAACACCCCGTCAACGCCATCCCGCCCAGCGCCAAGGCCACGATGCACATGCGCTTTGTGGTCGGCACCGACGCCTCCAACATCCCGGCGGTGGTGCGCGCACACCTGGTCGCCCACGGCTTCAAGGACATCGAGGTCAGCGAGACCGTGGTGATGCAGGCCACGCGGCTGGACCCCGACAACGCCTGGGTGCGCTTTGCCCTGGCCAGCATGCAACGAAGCACCGGCAAGCCGCCCGTGCTGCTGCCCAACCTGGGCGGCAGCCTGCCCAACGATGTCTTCGCCGAGATCCTGGGCCTGCCCACAGTGTGGATCCCGCACAGCTACGCCGCTTGCCAACAGCACGCGCCCGACGAACACCTGCTCATGCCCGTGCTACGCGAAGCACTGCCCATGATGGCCGGCCTGTGGTGGGATTTGGGCGAAGAAGCCGCCCAACTTCCACGACGCTACCCTTGAAAGTTAGCATGACCATGAAAGACGCCAAGCCCGACACTATCGCCGCCCAGGCACTCGGCTGGATCGACGAAGCCACACGCGCGGTGATCCCGCCCATTCACGTCAGCACCACCTACCTGCGCGACCCGGACAACCAGTACCGCAGCGGCCGCATCTACGCGCGCGCCGACAACCCCGCCTTCGATCAGGCCGAGGCCGTGCTCGCGCGCCTAGAGCACGGCGCGCAAGCGCTGCTCTTCGCCTCGGGCATGGCCGCCGCCACCGCCGTGTTCCAAGCACTCGCGCCGGGCGACCATGTGCTGGCGCCCAAGGTGATGTACTGGTCGCTGCGCAATTGGTTGCTGGGCTTCGCCACGCAGTGGGGGCTGAAGGTCGAGCTCATCGACATGAGCGACACGGCCACCGTGCAAGCCGCCATCCAACCCGGAAAGACCAAGCTGGTGTGGGTCGAGACCCCCGCCAACCCGCTGTGGACCATCACCGACATCCAGGCCGTGGCGCAGATCGCGCACGCTGCGGGCGCCAAGCTGGCGGTGGACTCGACCGTGGGTTCACCCGTGCTGAGCCAGCCGCTCACACTAGGCGCCGACATCGTGATGCACGCCGCCACCAAGTACCTGGGCGGCCACAGCGACCTCATCGCCGGCGCGTTGGTCACGCGCGAAGACGACGCCCTGTGGCAGCGCATCCGCAGCGTGCGCGCCTACCACGGCGCCACGCTGGGCTCCTTCGAAGCCTGGTTGCTGCTGCGCGGCATGCGCACGCTCTACTTGCGTGTTAGGCAGTCCAGCGCATCGGCGATGACGATGGCGCGGCACTTCGAGCGTCACCCGCACATCGACGCCGTGCTCTACCCCGGCCTGCCCCGCGCGCCGGGTCACGACGTGGCCGCGCGGCAGATGAAAGGCGGCTTCGGCGGCATGCTGTCGCTGCGCGTCAAGGGTGGTGAAGCTGCGGCCATCGCCACTGCGGCGCACGTGCAGCTGTGGAAGCGCGCCACGTCGCTCGGAGGCACCGAAAGCCTGATCGAGCACCGCGCCAGCGTGGAAGGTCCGACCTCGCCGGTGCCCACCGACATGCTGCGTTTGTCGGCCGGCATCGAGGACGTGGGCGACTTGATCGCCGATTTGGAACAGGCTTTGGCGCGCGCGCGGGCTTGATGGACGCAGCGCAGCCGGGTCACTATTGGAAGACGCCATTCATCTGGGAGCCCGGCCGTCCCGAAGCTCCTTTGCGCGGGGCACTGCGCTTCGAAGTGGCAGGCGACGACTGGCTGCGCTCGGCGATCGGCACGGTGATGTCAAGCTCGCTGGACGCATCAGATCGGTACACCGTTCCCGCCATCGGCGAGCTGGCGGCCGTTCAAGAGTTGTTTGACCTCGTGCCCCACTACTTCGAGCGGCCATCAACTTGGTGGCGCATGGCGGTGGACGGCGCAAACCGTGCGGTGGGTTTCGTGCTGCCCGCGACCTTCAAAGCCGAGCAGCGGTGGAAGGATGGCAAGCCGCAAGGCACCATCGTCTACATGGGCGTGCTTCCGGAATTCAGGGGCCGTGGTTATGGCCTGGAGTTGGTCCATGAAGCCACGCGCGTCTTCACGCAAGCGAACTGCTGGCGAATCTTCTGCGACACGGGTAGCGACAACTGGCCGATGGTGAAGGCGTTCCGGCAAGCGGGCTACCTCGAGCGCAGCCCATGGCAGCGGCCGCTGGCCTAGGAGCCTGGGCGGCCGTTCCAGTCGAAACCAAGCACCGCATCGACACCCGAGCGCTGCAACCAGTTGCGCGGCGAATACACACAAGCACCATCGCTAACATGCAAGGTGTAGGCCATACGAGATTTGGCCGAACGATTCGGCGCGCTGTAGTGCGGCAACAGGCCGTGGAACACGATGAGCGTGCCTGCGCTTACTTCGAGCGCTAGCGAATCTTCAGCCTCGGGCCAGGGCGTGGTGTCGAGTCTTTGCAAACGCAAGCTGCCCCCGTCGTCGCGGCCGAACACTTCACGCAGCGGGCTGCGTTGGCCGCCACTCTTTTGCACCCACAAGCAGCCGTTGTCCAGCGTGGCGTCTTCCAGCGCAAACCAGAAGGCCACCACGCTTTGTGGGGTGGTGTCGAAGTAGGTGGCGTCCTGGTGCCAGCGCACTTCACCCCCGATGCCGGGTTGCTTGAAGATGACGGTGGACTGCCAAAGCTGCGGCTTTTGGAGACGGATGTCGTCGGCAATCGCTGCCAGCCGCGGGTCGCGTGAGAAACGCGCGAAGAGCGCATCGCGCTCATGCAGCGCGTGGCCAATCTTGTTGATCGACAAAGCCTTGGCTTGCCGCAGCTGGCCAAGTGCATCGAAGGCTTCTTCCTCGAAGAAGCAGCGCACTTCGGTGGCCGATTCCAGCAGCGCCGCGTCGGCCAGCACGCTGGGCTGCACCGACGAGAACACGGCCGCTTTCGGCGCTGGCTCGAAGGACTCGACGATGTCGCGTGCACGCTGGGTGAGTTCGCGCAAATCGTCGGCCGAGGTGAAGCCGGGCAGCACGACGTAGCCGTCGCGTTGCCATGTATGGAGTTGTTGGACGTCGAGCATGGCCGCAAGTGTTGCAGACAAACGTCATGGCCTCGTGCAACTTGCGCTGATGTCACGAAGACACGTCTGCGTCACACCATCATCGAGGCCTGGCACGGGCATGGCTGCCCCTGTTGATCACGCACAACTCTGGAGGCTCCATGCACCACACACCCACCACCACCCGCTTCACGTTGCACCTCTTGGCCGCGGCAGCCCTGGCGTCGCTGCACGCCGGTGCATCGGCACAAACCGCAGAACCCGGCAAGTTGCAAACGGTGACCGTCACCGCCGAGCGCCGCGTCGAGAACATCCGCGATGTGCCCAGCTCGGTGAGCTCGCTCTCAGGCGAACTGCTGGAGGTGTTGAACTCCGGCGGCCAAGACGTGCGCCAGCTCGCGGGCCGTGTGCCCAGCCTGAACATCGAGTCGTCCTTCGGGCGCGCCTTCCCGCGCTTTTACATCCGCGGCCTGGGCAATACCGACTTCGACTTGAACGCCTCGCAACCGGTGTCGCTGGTGTTCGACGACGTGGTGCAAGAGAACCCCATCCTCAAGGGCTTTCCGCTGTTCGATCTGGAGCGCATTGAAGTGCTGCGTGGTCCGCAGGGCACGCTCTTTGGCCGCAATTCACCTGCCGGGGTGATCAAATTCGAGTCGGCCAAGCCGGGCAAGAAGTTCGAAGGCTACGGCTCGCTGGCGCTGGGCCGCTACAGCGCAGTGAACGCCGAAGGCGCGCTCAATGTGCCGCTGTCCGACACGGCGGCCGTGCGCATTTCGCTGCAGTCGCAAAACCGCGACGACTGGGCGAAGAACACCTTCGCGCGCGGCCCCACGCAAGCCATGGAGGGCTACAACGACAACGCCGGGCGCGTGCAGTTGCTGCTTTCGCCGAACAAGGACTTCAGCGCGCTGCTCAACGTGCACGGGCGTGACCTCGACGGCTCGGCGCGGCTCTTTCGCGCCAACATCATCACGCCCAAGACCAACGACCTGGTGCCCGGCTTCGACCCGGCCAAGGTGTCGTACGACGGCGTGAACCAGCAAAGCCTGTCCAGCAGCGGCGCGAGTGCGCGGCTGCGTTGGGACTTCGGCAACGTGGCGCTGGTGTCGATCACCGGCTACGAGCATGTGAAGGTCTTCAGCCGTGGTGACATTGACGGCGGCTTTGGCGCCAGCTTCCTGGGTGCGGGCAACTTTGGCCCGGGCTTCATCCCCTTCGACGCCGAGTCGGCCGACGGCCTGCCCAAACACCGCCAGCTGACCCAAGAATTCCGCCTGGAAAGCACCACCAAAGGCCCGCTGTCGTGGATCGCCGGTGCCTACTGGTTCGATGAGTCGATCGACATCGACAGCATCAACTACAGCTCGCTGGGCGGCGGTGTACGCAACGGTTTCGCCACACAAAAGCAAGACAGCACGGCCTACGCGCTCTTTGGCTCGGCCAACTACGAGGTCTCACCCAGCTTCAAGCTGCGGGGTGGCCTGCGCTGGACGAACGACAAGAAAGACTTCGTCGCCGACCGGCTGCAAGCGCCGCCCTTCAGCCCGACCTTCATCGGCCGGCGCACGACCAAGACCGACGCCAGCAACACGAGCTTTGATGTCAGTGGCAATTGGGCGTTAGACAAGGCCACCAACGTTTACGCACGTGTGGCCACGGGCTTTCGGGCGCCGTCGATTCAGGGCCGGCTGCTCTTTGGCGACACGCTCTCGGTGGCCAAGTCCGAAACCGTCACGTCTTATGAAGCCGGCGTCAAGGCCGACTTGTTGAATCGCCGCGCACGCGTCTCGGCCAGCGTGTTCCAGTTCAACACCAAAGACATGCAGCTCACGGCCGTGGGCGGGGCAGCCAACTTCAACCAGTTGGTGAACGCCGCCAAGGTCAGCGGCCAGGGCGCCGAGCTCGACTTCCAGGCGCTCTTGAGTGACCAGCTCTTGGTGTCGCTGAGCGGCAGCTACAACAAGACGAAGATCCGCGACAGATTGCTGCGTGTGGATGCCTGCGGCAGCGGCTGCACGGTGCTGGACCCCATCACCGCGCCGATCAACCCGGCCATTGGCAAGTTCGCGCCCACGGTGGCGATCGACGGCAACCCGCTGCCGCAGTCGCCCAAGTGGGTGTTGAATTTCAACGCGCGCTACAACATCCCCATGGGCAATGGCGAAGCCTTTTTGCTCACTGATTGGTCCTACCGCAGCGAGGTCAACTTCTTCCTCTACGAAGCGGCGGAGTTCAAGAGCAAGCCGCTGCTCGAGGGCGGGCTGCGCGCGGGCTACAACTGGGGTGCCGGCAAGTACGAGGCCAGCGCCTATGTGCGCAACCTCACCAACAAGATCGTGGTGGTAGGTGGCATCGACTTCAACAACCTCACGGGCTTCATCAACGAGCCGCGCACTTACGGCGTGTCGTTCAAGGCTAACTTCTGATGTAAGAGCACAGCGCGGGCGGCGTTCTTGGCGGGCTCAGCCAGGAACGAGTGGTCCAGCGCCTGCGTCGTCATGGCCAGCAGGTCGGCGCGCGTGAGCGGTGTGTGCTCAAGCAGCGCCGCCGCCTCGCCGCTGTGCGTGATGCATGACATCAGCCGGTTGTCGGTGTGGTACGACAGGCTCACGCCGGCACGCCACAGTGCGGTGATGGGGTGCGTGGCGACGGACATGGCCGCGCCGGTGTGCACGTTGCTGGTGGGGCAGACCTCAAGGTGGATACCCAGTGCGATGGCTTCGTCGACGAGCGCGCGCCGGCGCGGGTCCTGCAGCGCGTCGACCAGGCGTACGCCGTGGCCGATGCGCGTGGCGCCGAGGCGCGCGGCTTCGAGCACACGCTCGACGGCGTCGGCCTCGCCAGCGTGCAGGGTGAGCGCCATGCCGGCGTCGCGCAGCAGGTTCAAGGCCTGGATGTGATCTGAAGGCGGGTGGCCGTACTCCGGCCCGGCCAGATCGAAACCCACCACACCGCGGCCCTGAAAGTGCAGTGCGAGCTTGGCAGCGCGCAGCGTTTCTTCAGCTGGCAGGTGGCGCATGGCGCAGACGATCAAGCCCGTGGGTAGCGCGCAGCGCGACAAGCCTTCGAGCAAAGCTTCGCACGTGGCTTCACCCGACACGCCGTGGGCTTCGAAGAGCAGCGGCGCGATGCGGAATTCAGCCAGCACCGCGCCGTCCTGCATGGCGTCTTCAGCGGCTTCGAACGCCACGCGCGCCATCGCGTCGGGCGTGGCCATCGCCGCCACGGTGAGCGCAAAGCCCTGCAGGTACTGCTCCAGGCTGCCGGCGTGGGCGCGCGCCTCAAACCAGGCTTGCAGCTCGGCCACATTGGCGGCGGGCGGCGTGAGGCCGCGCTGATGCAGAAGCTCGAAGAGGGTGACCAGCCGCAAGCCGCCGTCAAGGTGGTCGTGCAGCACGACTTTGGGCAACTGGCGGGCGATGGCGAGCGTGGAAGCAGCGTCGGCGGGGGTCATCGGCAACATGCTAAGGCAGGGCAGCCCCCAAGGGTTTGGGGGCTAAGGTCTTGCTATCCTGCATTCACGCGGGCTTGGACCCGTTGGCCTTTCATTCAACCCCCAAGGAGCCTGCTGTCGTGACCCACTTCAAGACCGCTGCCATCGTCGCCGCCACCGCCTTCGCAGGCACCGCCTTCGCCCAACCCGCCGTCATCTTTGACATGGGCGGCAAGTTCGACAAGTCCTTCAACCAGTCCGGCTATGACGGCGCCGAGCGCTGGAAGAAGGCGTCTGGCAAGCCCTACCTCGAGTTTGAAATCTCCAACCCCGCGCAGCGCGAACAAGCCCTGCAGCGCATGGCCGAGCGCGGCGCCAACCCCATCGTGGGCATAGGCTTCTCCCAGGCCTCGGCGCTGGAGAAGGTCGCCAAGGACTTCCCCAAGGTCAACTTCGCGATCATCGATTCGGTGGTGGCCTTGCCCAATGTGCAGTCGATCGTGTTCAAAGAGCACGAGGGCAGTTTCCTCGTGGGCATGATGGCGGCGATGGCCAGCAAGACCGGCAAGGTCGGCTTCATCGGCGGCATGGACATCCCCCTCATCCGCAAATTCCAGTGCGGCTTTGAGCAGGGTGCGAAGTTCGCCAACGGCAAGGCCGAAGTCTTTGCCAACATGACCGGCACCACGCCTTCGGCCTGGAACGACCCGGCGCGTGGCGCCGAGCTGGCCAAGGCGCAGTTCGCCAAGGGGGCCGACGTGATCTTCGCCGCAGCAGGCGGCACCGGCGTCGGTGTGTACCAGGCGGCCAAAGACGGCGGCAAGCTGGCCATCGGGGTCGACAGCAACCAAAACCACATGCAGCCCGGCACCATGCTCACGTCGATGGTCAAGCGCGTGGACGTGGCCGTGGAAGGCGCCTTCAAAGGCACGAAGCCGGGGGTCACGTCCCTCGGCCTGAAAGAGGGCGGCGTGGACTACGCGATGGACGAGCACAACGCCAAGCTGGTCAGCGCCGACATGAAGAAGAAGGTTGATGCGGCGAAGGCCGACATCATTGCAGGCAAGATCACGGTGATCGATTACATGGCGAAGAACGACTGCAAGTAAGGCTGGCTGGGCCGGCTTGATGGCGTTCATGCAGTCGGCCCCCACCCCAGCCGCGCCTGTGGCGGTGGCCATGCGCGGCATCAC
>JANMMH010000062.1:0-12060 GCA_031373055.1 Rubrivivax sp.
GTGATGGACGGCGTCAACGGCACGGCCTTCGCGGTGTGGGCGCCCAACGCCAGCCGTGTCAGCGTCGTGGGCGACTTCAACTTCTGGGACGGCCGCCGCCACCCCATGCGCCTGCGCCGCGAGTGCGGCGTGTGGGAACTCTTCTTGCCCGGCGTGGGCCTGGACGCGCGCTACAAGTTCGAGCTGATTGCCGCCGACGGCCGGCTGCTGCCGCAAAAGGCCGACCCCTTCGCGCGCCAGGCCGAGCTGCGCCCAGCCAACGCGAGTGTGGTGGCCGCGCTGCCTGCCATCGCGCCGGCGTCAAGCGCACGGCAGGCTGCCAACGCGCTCATTGCCCCGATGAGCATCTACGAAGTGCATCTGGCCTCGTGGCGGCGCAAAGGCGCGCAGGGCGAGCAGTGGTTGAACTGGGACGAGTTGGCCGACACCCTAGTGCCCTACGCCAGCGACATGGGCTTCACGCACCTCGAATTGCTTCCCGTCACCGAGCACCCTTTCGATGGCTCCTGGGGCTACCAAACACTCGGCCTCTTTGCGCCAACCGCACGCTTTGGCGACGCCGAAGGCATGCACCGTTTCATCGCCCGCGCCCATGCCGCCGGCGTGGGTGTGCTGCTCGACTGGGTGCCCGCGCACTTCCCCAGCGATGCCTTTGGCCTGGCCGAATTCGACGGCACACACCTGTACGAATACGCTGACCCGCGTGAAGGCTTCCACCACGACTGGAATACGCTGATCTACAACTTCGGCCGCACCGAAGTGCGCAACTTCCTGGTGGCCAGCGCGCTGTATTGGGTCGAGCGCTTCGACATCGACGGCCTGCGTGTCGACGCCGTGGCGTCCATGCTCTACCGCGACTACAGCAGGAAGAGCGGCGAATGGATTCCCAACGCGCAAGGCGGCCGCGAGAACCTGGAAGCCATCGCACTTTTGAAGCGCGTGAATGAAGTCATCGGCAGCGAACGCCCGCAAGCGGTGACGCTGGCCGAAGAGTCCACTGCCTTCCCCGCCGTATCCCGGCCCACCTACGCTGGAGGCTTAGGCTTTCACTGCAAGTGGAACATGGGCTGGATGCACGACACCTTGGCCTACATGGCGCGCGAGCCCATCCACCGGCGCTGGCACCACGGCGAGATGACCTTTGGCCTAGTCTACGCCTTCAATGAAAACTTCGTGCTGCCGATCTCGCACGACGAGGTGGTGCACGGCAAAGGCTCGCTCCTGCACAAGATGCCGGGCGACCGCTGGCAGCAGTTCGCCAACCTGCGCGCCTACCTGGGTTTCATGTGGGGCCACCCGGGCAAGAAGCTGCTTTTCATGGGCTGCGAGTTTGCGCAAGAGCGCGAGTGGAATCACGACGCATCACTCGATTGGCACCTGCTGGAACGGAGCGACCACCTGGGCATGCAGCGCCTGGTGCGTGACCTCAATGCGCTCTACAAGCGCTCGCCAGCGCTGTGGCAGCGCGACTTCACGGGCGACGGTTTTGAGTGGATTGACCACCAGGACGCCGAGCGCAGCGTGCTGAGTTTTGTGCGCCGTGGCGCTGCTGGCAGCACGCCGATCTTGGTGGTGTGCAACTTCGCGCCGGTGGTGCATGAAGGCTTCCGCCTCGGTGTGCCGCAGCATCAGGGTCAAACGGGGCAGTGGCGCGAGGCGCTCAACACCGACTCGGCGTTTTACGCCGGCAGCAACGTCGGCACCCCGCTGGCCACGGCGCGTGCCGAGGCTGTGGCCAGCCATGGCCGTGAGCAATCGATCGTGCTCGTACTTCCACCGTTAGCCACCGTGTTTTTTGAATGGACCGCATGAACGCCGGCGCGGTGTTGCAGGCGGGCCGAGCCTGGCCTCTGGGCGCCAGCGTCACGGCACAAGGCGTGAACTTCGCCGTGTTCTCGGCGCATGCCCAGGCGCTGGAGTTGTGTTTGTTCGACGACGTGGGCGAGCGCGAGCTTGCCCGCGTTTCGCTGCCTTCGCGCAGCGGCGATATCTGGCACGGCTTCCTGCCCGGCGCCGGCGCCGGGCTCATCTACGGCCTGCGCGCCCATGGCCCCTGGCGGCCCGAACATGGCCACCGCTTCAACCCGCACAAACTTCTGCTCGACCCCTGGGCGCGCGAGATCGTGGGCCATTTCGACTGGTCGGCGCCGCACTTCGGGGCCGACGCCGAGCACCCGCAGCACATGGACATGCGTGACAACGCGCGTGATGCGCTCAAGGCGCGTGTCGTCCAAGACTCGTTTGACTGGCAGGGCGACACGCTGCTCTACCGCCCACTGGCCGACACCGTGCTCTATGAGGCCAATGTGCGCGGCTTCACCCGACTCATGCCTGGCATGCCCGAAGCGCAGCGTGGCACCTACCTCGGCCTGGCGAGCGCGCCGGCCATCGCGCACCTGAAGCGCCTGGGCGTCACCGCCGTGAGCCTGCTTCCACTCCAACAGCACATCGACGAGAAGCACCTCGTCGAGCGCGGCCTGGTGAACTACTGGGGCTACAACACGATCGGCTTCTTCTGCCCCGACCCGCGTTACGCCACACAAGCTAACGGCCAACATGCGCGTGACGAGTTCCGCAGCATGGTGCGTGCGCTGCATGCCCAAGGCATCGAGGTGCTGCTCGACGTCGTCTACAACCACACGCCCGAGGGCGACGAGCGGGGCTCCACGATCAGCTGGCGCGGCCTGGACAACCGCCATTGGTACCGCCTGGTGCCCGGCGCGCTGCAGCAATATGAAAACTACAGCGGCTGCGGCAACACGGTCGACATCCGCCACCCGCGCGTCATGCAGTTTGTGCTGGACTCCCTTCGCTACTGGGTGCAGGAGATGCATGTCGACGGCTTTCGCTTCGACCTCGCGCCCACGCTGGGCCGTGGCGACGAAAACTTCGACCGCAACCACGCCTTCTTCAAGGCCCTGGGGCAAGACCCGGTGCTGGCCGGCGTGAAGCTCATTGCCGAGCCCTGGGACATCGGCCCGCGCGGCTACCAGCTCGGCCAGTTTCCGCGAGGCTGGTTGGAGTGGAACGACAAGTTCCGCGACACCGCACGCGCCTTCTGGCTCGGCGGCGACGTCACGCGGGGTGAATTCGCCCAGCGCCTGGCGGCGTCGAGCGATCTCTTCCAGGGCCGGGCACGGGCGCCGGCCGAGTCGGTCAATTTCATCGTGGCGCATGACGGTTTCACGCTCGACGACCTCGTCAGCTACGACATGAAACACAACGAGGCCAACGGTGAACACAACCGCGACGGCAGCAGCCACAACCTGAGCTGGAACTGCGGCTGGGAGGGCGCCACCTCCGACCCCGTCGTGCTGGCCTTGCGTGGCCGCTTGAAGCGTGCTTTGCTAGCGTCCATGCTACTGGCCCAGGGCACGCCCATGCTGGCCGCGGGCGACGAACTCGGCCACAGCCACGGCGGCAACAACAACCCGTATTGCCAAGACAACGCCATCACCTGGATCGACTGGTCGAGCGCGGATGAGTCCCTGATCGACTTCACCGCCCATGTGCTGGCTTTGCGCCGCCGCCTCATGCCCATGGGCCAGCGCTGGTACACGGGACTGCCCAACGCGCGCGGCACGCACGACCTATCGTGGCAGCTGCGCACCGGCGCGCCGCTGTCAAGCGCCGACTGGGGCAACCGCATGTCGCGCATTCTTGGCGCCTGGATCGGGGCCCCCGGCGGCGGTGGTGCCCCGCTCTTGTTGATCGTTAACGCGCGTGACTTCGACGCCGACTTTGTGCCGCCGCCGGGGCATTGGCAGGGCGAGCTCGACAGCGCCGAGGCCGACGGCCGCTGGCGCACGACCCTGCACGCACGCAGCCCGCTGCACGTGCGCGCACGCTCCCTTATCTTGTTATCCGACCAGGGTGAACCACCATGAGATTCCCTCGCGCCAGCGGCGTGCTGCTGCACCCCACGTCCCTGCCCGGCCCGCACGGCTCGGGCGACTTTGGCCAGGCCGCGTTCCACTTCGTCGATTGGCTCGTCTCGGCAGGCCAGACGCTGTGGCAGATCCTGCCGCTGGGTGGCATCGGCCCCGGCGATTCACCCTACATGAGCAGCTCGGCCTTTGCCGGCAACGTCTTGCTCATCGACCTGACGGAGTTGCAGACGCAAGGCTGGCTTGACGCGGCCGACCTGACACCCACCGAAGGCCTGCAAGCCACGCGGCTGAACTTCGCCGCCGTCGTGCCCTACCGCATGGCGCGGCTGGCCACGGCCGCAGCGCGCTTCGAGGCCAGCGCCAGCAACGACCAGCGCACCGAATTCGCCGCCTTCTGCGCCGCACAGAGTAGCTGGCTGGACGACTACGCACTCTTCATGGCGCTGGCCGAAGCCAACGACTGGCGTGACTGGTGCGACTGGGGCGCGGGCCTGGCCAAACGCGAACCGGCCGCCCTTGCCAACGCCCATCAAGCGCATGCTGCGCGCGCGATGTTCTGGCGCTTTTGCCAATGGTCGTTTTTTCGCCAATGGGCGGCACTCAAGACTTACGCCAACGGCCACGGCGTGCAGATCGTGGGCGACACGCCGATCTTCATCGCCCACCAAAGTGCCGAGGTCTGGGCGCAGCAGCATCTCTTCGAGCTCGACGATGCCGGACGCCCCACGGTAGTGGCAGGTGTGCCACCCGATTTTTTTAGCGCCACCGGCCAGCGTTGGGGCAACCCGCTGTACCGCTGGAGCGAGCATGCCAAAGACGGCTTTGCGTGGTGGGTCGAGCGTGTGCGACGCACGTTTGAGCTCGTCGACATCGTGCGCATCGACCACTTCCGCGGCTTCGCGGCGTACTGGGAGATCCCCGCCACCGAGCCCACCGCCATCAAGGGCACCTGGATCAACGCGCCCGGTGAAGCGCTCTTCAAGGCCATCACCCGCGCGCTGGGGCCCATGCCCATCATTGCCGAGGACCTGGGGGTCATCACGCCCGATGTCGACGCGCTGCGCAAGAAGTTCGGCTTCCCCGGCATGCGCATCCTGCAGTTCGCCTTTGCGGGCGACGCCAGCGACCGCTTCTTGCCACACAACTTCGAGCCCGACACGGTGGTCTACACCGGCACGCACGACAACAACACCTCGGTCGGCTGGTGGGCCGAGGCCACCGAGCAAGAGCGCCACTACGCGCGCGGCTACCTCGCCACCGACGGCCACGACATCGCCTGGACCATGATCCGCGCCGCCTGCGCCAGCGTGGCCGACACGGCCGTGCACCCCATGCAAGACGTGCTGGCCCTGCCCGCCGAGCAACGCATGAACTTCCCCGGGCAAGAGTCCGGCTGGTGGCGCTGGCGCTTTGCGTGGGCGCAGCTGCAGCCCTGGCACGCCCATCGGCTGGCCGAGTTGTGCCGGCTTTACGGCAGAACGCCAAGCGCTGCGCCCTGAGAGCAACCCAGGCACCTGTCGAGGTGTGGCGTTCGCGCAAGAAACGACCGATGCGCGCGGTCGGTCGAAGACCTTGGGCCCGTAGCGTGCGGGCTGGCGAGGCCGTTGGGGACTGTTTGTACCTGGCGAGCGCATGGGCCTCTGGCCCATGCACGAGCGGAGCGCAGCGCCGCTGGCGGCTTCGCTCTTGCGGCGATCGTTGAGTGACGGCCTAGCTGGTCGATCAAGTCCGCGTCAGTCGAAAGCCAAGGCCCCCATGCGCGTGCAAATGGCCCGGAACTCCACCATCGTGCGCTCGATGATCTCGGCCACAGGCAGCACCTCGTGGATCAAACCCACCGACTGCCCGGCCAGCGCGGGCGCGGCCTGCATGTCACCACCGAAGTACACCTGCTGGATGCCCTTGAAGGCATCCGCCGCCAACACGCCCGTCTCAAACATCGGCTGTGTGTAGGCGGTCTTCAGCGCGCGAATACAGGGCGTGGCCTTCTTGTTGAGCACCCAGGTGCCCGTGGCGTCGGCGTCGACGATGGCTTGTTTGTAGTTGGCGTGCACGGGGCTTTCAAGACTCGACACAAAGCGTGTGCCCATCTGGATGCCCTCGGCGCCGAGCGCAAAGGCGGCGGCCATGCCACGCCCGTCGACGATGCCACCGGCGGCGATGAGCGGCACCTCCACACGTTCGCGAATGGCTTGCAGCAGCACCATCGTGCTCACCTCTTCGGGGTTCTTGAAGCCGCCGCCCTCGGCGCCTTCGACCACCAGGCCGTCGATGCCGGCGTCGACGCACTTCAGCGCCGTCTCCAGCGTGGGCACAGCGTGGTACACCACGATGCCTGCGGCCTTCAAGGGTGCGACGAACTTGGCCGGGCTGCCGGCCGAGGTGGTGACGAAGCGGATGCCCGACTCGCAGACAAAGCGCAGTATGGCGTCGTCTTTGAGGAAGCGGATCGGCAGGTTCACGCCGAACGGCAGCCCGGTAGCCACCATCGCTGTGATTTCAGCTTGGCAGTTCGCGGTTTCGCCCGACGACGTTTCGATGATGCCCAGGCCACCCGCGCGCGAGACGGCGCTGGCCAGTGCGCGCCGGGCGATCCAGCCCATGGGCGCTTGCACAATGGGGTAGCGGGCGCCGGTGTGGGCAAGGACGCGGTTCATGGGCTGGGTTTCCTGGCAGAGAGCGACAAAGGGAGCGCACGGTAACGCATGCAGCGTGCCCGACAATCTGGCCCGTGCACCTTCTCAACGCCGACCTCCACAGCCACAGCAACATCTCTGACGGCACGCTCACGCCCGAAGCGCTGGCCGCACGCGCGCATGCAGGTGGTGTCGAGTTGTGGGCCATGACCGACCACGACGAGATCAGCGGCCAGAAGCGCGCGCGTGATGCCGCACTCGCACTTGGCATGCAGTACCTGAGCGGCACGGAGATCTCGGTAAGCTTTGCCGGCGAAACGGTGCACATCGTCGGCCTGGGCTTCGACCTCGACAACGCCGAGCTCGCTGCAGGCCTGGCCGCCACACGCGGTGGGCGCCTGGAGCGCGCGCGTGAGATGGCCGAGGGCCTGGCCAAGGTGGGCATCCACGGCGCGCTGGACGGCGCACTGGCCTATGTCGGCAACCCCGAACTCGTGTCGCGCACGCACTTTGCGCGCTGGCTGGTCGAGACCGGTGTGTGCTCGCACACCTACGAAGTCTTTCACCGCTACCTGACTCCCGGCAAGCCAGGTTTCGTGCCGCATCAGTGGGCCACGCTGGGTGATGCCGTGCGCTGGATCACGGGGGCTGGCGGTGTGGCGGTGATCGCCCACCCGGCGCGCTACAAATTCACCGCCAACGAAGAGTGGGCCCTCTTCACCGACTTCATCGCCCACGGCGGGCGCGGCGTGGAAGTCATGACCGGCAGCCACAGCGTGGCCGAGCAAGTGCGCTACGCCGACACGGCGATCGAATACGGTCTGGCGGCGTCGCGCGGCAGCGACTTTCACTCCCCCGGCGAGAGCCGCACCGAGCTGGGCAGCTTGCCCGATTTGCCCGGGCGGCTGACGCCGGTGTGGGAATTGCTAACGGGCAAAGTACACGCCAAAACTACGGCGTAACGATGCGCGCAAGGGGAGCCCGCACCGCCCTTGCAGCGCCCTACTTCTTGCCCAGCCCCATCTGCCGGCCGACCTCGGTGTAGACCTTGGTGCGTTCACGCATGAAGTTGTCCATACCCTCGACGCCGACGTTGACGAGCTCGAAGCCGCTCTTGGCCGCCAGCTCTTTCATCTCGGGGTCGGCGTTGAGCGTGGCCCACAGGTCCGACAGCCGCTTGCGTGCCTCGGGCGGCGTCGACTTGGGCACGCCGATACCACGGTAGGCGCCGTCGACCCAGTCAATGCCTAACTCTTTAAAGGTGGGCACATCGGGCAGCAGCGGGTGGCGGCGCTCCATGGCCACGGCCAGCGCGCGCACCTTTGTCTTGTTGTTGATGGCAAACGCGGTGTAGCTCATGGCGCCGTCGACATGGCTGCCGAGCACGGCCATGGTCATGTCGCCCGTGCCTTTGAAGGGCACGTAGGTCGTCTTCACGCCAAAGGCCAGGTTCAGCCGCTCGTGCGCGGCGTGGTTGGCTGAATTTAGGCCCGAGCCGCCGAGGTTGAGCTTCATCGGGTCGGCCTTGGCGGCCTTGACGAAGTCGGCAAAGTTTTTGATCGGGCTGGCCTCGGGCACCACCAGCGCGTCGGGCGTGTAGTGGAACCAGTAGACCGGCACCACGTCGTCGGTTTTGTAGGCGACGTTGCCTTCCATCGGCTGCAAGACCATGTGCGGCAGGTTCACGCCGCCGATGGTCACGCCATCGCCCGCCATGGTGTTGATCTGGCTCCATAAGAGCGCGCCGCCCGCACCGGCCTTGTACTGGATCACCGTGTCCACCGCCGCGCACTTTTTCTTCAACACCATTTGCTGATGGCGCGCGGCGATGTCGGATTCACCGCCGGGCGGGAAGGCCTGCCAGTACATCAAGTTCTTGTCGGGGCAAGGCTGGGCATGGGCGCTTGTCAACGCGACCACGTACACAACCAAGCTCAAGGCGGGCATCAGGCTCGTGAATTTCATTCGGCGGTCTCCAGGCTCGAAGCAAGGCCGCTATCTTGACGCCTGAGACCTGGCTGCGAAAGAGGGCAAGCACCTGTCAGGACGCGCAAGTCCCAAGCTGCGACGCAAGGTCAGTGCTGCGCAGCCTGCACGCTGCCTGTTGAAGCCTGCGCCAAGCGCCCGTACCAGTTGATGACGGCCGGCTCTTCGGGCGCTGTCGCATGTCGCTGCACGTCTTGGCACAGCGCACGAAAACCAGCCAAGCGCTCGCGCTCCCAGGTTTGGGCCAGCTGCGGCAATCGTGCCTCGCGCAAGTTGCCCAATGCCCAGCGGCGGCCGAAGTCGTACTCCACGGGCACGACCGTGCCGTCGGGCTCGACGATCAAAGGTGAGAGCCATTCGCCCAGTGGCCACGAGCTGTCTGGCCACGCGGCATCGGCCTCCGCGAAAACACGCTCTGGTGCCGCGGCCATGGCGTCACGGCCAGCCACGTCGAGCTGGATCACCAGGCTTTCGCCGACCAGCTCTTTGAGCCGCGCCACCGCCAGCACGGCGTACGACAGCTCGGTCTCGTCGGGCACCGAGCCAGCGAGCCGCTCGCGTGCGCGGCCCACGGCTTCGAGCGGGTGCACTTGCAAGAGGCGCGCACCTTGCGCGATGGCGAACTCGGCCGCCCACAACATCTCGTCAAGGTTGAACTGCGTGAGCGTGAAGATGAAACCAAACGGGATGCCGGCCTCGCGCAACGCCGGCAGCCGCCGCGCCATGGTGGCAAACGCGCGCGGGTGGCCACGCATGCGGTTGTGCGCTTCGGGCTTGCCGTCCAGGCTGATGGCCACCAGGCCTGCCGCGCCACGCAGCGCCTCGATGCGCCGTGCATCGAGCAGCATGCCGTTGGTGGTGACGGTGGTCAGCATCCCCAAGCTGCGCGCTTGCAGCAGCAGCGCGCGAAGCGGCTTGAACATCAAGGGCTCGCCACCCGAGAAGCCCACAACGTTGTAGCCGGCGGCCGCGGCGTCGTCGATCACGCCGTGCCATAGCGCCACCGGCAGCTCGTCGACATGCTGCGGCCCCGAGTTTGAATAGCAATGGCTGCATGCCAGGTTGCAGCGGCGTGACACATGCAGCTGCAAGACACGCAGCACATCACCGGTGGGGCCCATGGTGGCGGCCCGCTAGCGGATGGCCGCTGGCAGGTTGCTGACGTTCAGCCCGGCCATGTCGATGACGCCTGGCTTGCCCAAGGGAAAGCCTTCGACCACCAAGCCGCCTTTGATGAACTGGCCGGCGAGCTCGCCCACGAACTCGGGCTTGATACGCAGGTTGGCCCAGAAGATGTCGGGGCGCGGCTGGCCTTTGATCCACCAGCGGTCGATGATGAATTGGTTGGCCGACACGCCGAAGGCCTTGGCCATCGACGCCTCGCTCAACTGCGCCTTCTCGCCGGCCAGCATCTCCATCAGCTTGGCTGAGCCACGTGCTTCTTCGTCTTTCATGGTGAACACCTTGTTGAGTCACGATCACAGCGACCGCAGCGGCAATGTAGGTAGTGCACTGAGCGTGAGCGATCCCTAGTTCAACCGGCGAAGACCTTGAACCTAGGGGGCGTGGTCGGGTGTGTACGGGCCGCCGCGATGCTCACGGCATCCAGACCTTCACATCCGGCCAGCCCATCAACTTGAAGATGCTGTAGTTCACCGCCGCCTCGGCCACGTCGTCGGCGTAGACGATGAGCTCGGCGTGGCGGGGCACGCCGGCCTTGCTGATCAGCGTCCACAAGTCTTTGGCGGCTTTGGGCGCGCCGTCGCCGTTCAGCATTTCGTTGTATGGCAGGCGCACGACGCGACCTTCGGGCGTGCGCGCGGCAGCCGTCTTGCCCGACGAGATGAAGACCTTGGCGTACTCGCCGCGCGTGGACTTGGCGTCGCTCACCACCACCGCAGGCCGTGGCTGCGCGGTGTAGGTGGCGGGCCGCACCACGATGTCTTGCATGGACTTCGGTGCGCCCACCAGCGTGGGCTGTTTGGTCAGCGTGTGGCCGCGCAAGCCCCATTCGTCCATGGAGTCGATCAGCACCGACACCTTGGCATGCCCAAGCTGCTCGAAGGCAAGTGCCGCCAGCGCTGCACCGGGTGTGAGGCCACTTTCGCCCACGACCACAATTTCGTGTGCCGGGTTGACCCCAGCCGGGCCCAAGAGCGCGGCCAGCTTCTCGGGCTGACCGAGGTGGCTGCGTAGGGTGTCGGTGGGCAGGTTCAAGGCATAGGGCACATGGCCTTGCGCGTAGGCGGCGGCCGTGCGTACGTCGATGATGTTCACCTGTGCCACGTCAAACGCCCGCATCATCGGCGCGTTCCAGCCGTCGACCCAGGTACTGCTGCGCAGGCGCTGTGGCGCGCTAAAGGTCCAGTACGGCAGGCCGCGTTCGTCACGCAGCCATTCACGCTGCGACTCCAGGTAGAGCTTGGTCTTGGGGTGGCCGGCCATGAACTGCAGCGCGAACCAGGGCACGCTGGCGGCCACGCCACCGCCGCAGTGGCTGTGCACCACTTGCTCGGGTTTGATGCCCATGTAGCGCAGCATGCGACGTATCTCGTCGGGTGACTTGAAGGTCTTGTCGGCGTTGTAGAAGTCTTCGCTGGGCATGAGCAGCGCGCCGGGAATGTGGCCCGCGCGGTCGAAGAACTTTTGCGCGCCGTAGTGGTAGGTCGGCTCCAGCGCTTCCACCAGTGCGTGGTTGGCGCGGTCGCCCGACGCGACCAGAAATTCCGGCAAGCGCGAGCGCACTTCCTCGCGCGGCTGGGTGATCTGAAAGCTGCCCTTGGCCGGCGCGGGTGTGGGCTCTTTGGTGGTGGCACCGCCTTGGGCCTTCCACTTCGCCAGGCCGCCGTCCAGCAGGTAAATGTCGCTCGCAGGCACGCCTTGGTAGTACAGGTCGAAGAAGAGCCGGGTCGCCATCATGTCGGCGCCCTGGTCGTAGACGACGATCTTGCGGCCGGGGCTCACACCCCAGGACTGGATGCGTGCCTGCATCGCGGCGCGCGTGGGCTCGTTCGGGCCGTAACGGTAGAGGTCGGCGCTGACCGCGCCGGGGATGTGCGCGGCCATGTGCTGCGGCGTCACCGACGCGTCTAGCAGCACCACATCAGGCAGCTGCCTTTGCAGCCACTCGACGTTGACCAACCGGCCTTGTTGGGCCGATGCCGGTGTGGCCAGCAGCAGCGGGCACAAGCACGCAGCAAGGAGCACGACGAACCATTGGCTGAGTGCACGCGACATGGCTTGTACCTTTGTGGGATGAAGGGGAATGGCGCACTGTGGCGCCACCACCATCTCAACGCCAGCAAACCGCGACGCGCTGCGGCGTCAGTCGGACGAACGGCAGCATGTGCCGACCAAGCGCGGAGACCTCAGCGTCTGGCCAGAAACTCGATGGCGCGCCGCGCGCCCGGCCCGATCGGTACTTTCATCGTTAGCAACGCAGCTTCCACGCCGCTTACCGCGCCGAGCACCATCGCCGCGTTCAAGTCACCCAGGTGGCCGATGCGGAAGGCGCGGCCCGTCAGCGGGCCCAGGCCACCGGCGATGGA
>JANMMH010000219.1:0-1681 GCA_031373055.1 Rubrivivax sp.
CGTTGACACCGCCGGCGGCGTTGACGGCATCGATGTAGAGCTTGGCGCCGTCGGTGCCCTCTTTGACGCCGGCCGCCACCGGGCCGGTGAAGCTGGACGTCTGGCCGATTCGGATCTGGGCGGTGACGGCGGTGCTGGCCACCACCATCGCGGCGACCAGCAAGGCATGGCGTAGTTGGTGGTGAATCATCGTGTGGCTGCGGGGTCGAACAAGGGGTTTTCGATCAGGCCGAGGCGGTTACCGAAGGGGTCGATCACGGCCGCCACCTTGATGCCGCCCCCGACCTCGGCCACCGCTTCCAGTGGTTGTGCGCCCAGGGCCAGAAGCCGTTCAAGTGCAGCGTTAGCGTCGGCCACGCCCCACAGCGGCTGCGGGCCGGTGGTGCCTGGTGTGGCGTCGGGCAGCAGGCCAAGCTCAAAGCCGCCGACATGGAAGCCGACGTAAAACGGCTCGTCGAAATACGGTGCCTGGCCCAGCACCTGGCTGTACCAGGCTTTGGCCGCCGCCAGGTCGGGGGCGGGGTAGATGGCGGTGCGCAAACCAAGCATCACGGGAGGCTCCAAACCGCCCGGGCCAGCGCCGTCGGCGGGCGACTCTAACGCGAACTTGTGACGCGACGGCCTCCTAGAATGGTGGGTTCAACTCAGCCAGCACCCCTTCTATGTCCGGCTCGATCCTCATCCGCGGCGCACGCCAGCACAACCTGAAAAACCTGGACCTGGACATCCACACCGGCGAGATGACGGTAGTCACCGGGCCCAGCGGTTCGGGCAAATCCAGCCTGGTCTTCGACACGCTCTACGCCGAAGGCCAGCGCCGCTACGTCGAGACCTTCAGCGCCTACGCGCGCCAGTTCCTGGAGCGCATGGACCGCCCGGCGGTCGACCGCGTCGACGGCGTGCCGCCCGCCATCGCCATCGACCAGACCAACCCGGTGCGCACCAGCCGCAGCACCGTGGGCACGATGACCGAGCTGAACGACCACCTGAAGCTGCTCTTTGCGCGCGCGGCGAACCTGTTCGATCAAGACACCGCGCTGGCGGTGCGGCACGACACGGCGGAGACGATTTACGCCGACCTCGCCGCGCGTGCTGCCAGCGCTGGTGACCCGCGGCTCATCTTCACCTTCCCGGTCGAATTGCCCGCCGACACCTCGGCCGAGCAGCAAGAACAGTGGCTCTCGGCCAGCGGCTTCACGCGTGTACACAGCGAGCGCGTGGTCGGCGAGCGCAAGGTGCTTGACGTCGTGGCCGACCGTTTTCGGCTCGCTAACACCGGACGTGTGCGTGTGATGGAAGCCATCGAGCTGGCGCTCAAGCGTGGCAGTGGGCGGCTGAATGTGGCGGCGGGTGAAGAACTTGAGGTCTGGCGTTTTTCGACCGGCCTGCACTGCCCCGAAAGCGACCGCCGTTACGCCGACCCGCAGCCCGCACTGTTCTCCTTCAACTCGGCCTACGGCGCCTGCGACACCTGCCGTGGCTTTGGCCGCATCATCGGCGTCGACCTGGGGCTGGTCATCCCCGACGGGCGCAAGACGCTGCGCAACGGTGCCATCAAACCGATGCAGACCCCTGCCTGGCAAGAGTGCCAGGACGACTTGATGCGCCACGCCGGCGACGCCGGCATCCCGCGCGACACCGCCTGGAACATGCTCACCGACGCGCAGCGCCACTGGGTCAT
>JANMMH010000222.1:0-17642 GCA_031373055.1 Rubrivivax sp.
ACGAGCAAGAACCAGGAGACCGACAAGGTCTGGGGCATGCGCCAGGGCGCGCGTGACTACATCGTCAAGCCCGTCCACAGTGAAGAGCTGATCGCCAAGATCAAGGCCTTCGACACGCACTAGGACTTGCACGACCTGCACACTGAACCATGGCCAATCGCGAAGCCCTTCGAGAACTGCAAACCCGCCTGGCCGAGCGCCTGAAGCAGGTGCGCTCGGCCGAGATTCGCACGGCTGCGTGGCTGGCGGTGGAGTGCAGCGGCCAAGGCTTCCTGTTTTCGCTGTCTGGCGCGGGCGAGATTTTTCCGGCCAGCGCCTTGATGCCGGTGCCGCACACGCAGCCTTGGTTTGCCGGTGTCGCCAACTTGCGTGGCGGCTTGCATGGCGTCGTCGACCTGGGCCTTTTCTTGGGCTTGCAGGCGCAGCCCTCGGTGCGCGAGACCTCGCTGCTGGTGGCGCTCAACCCAGGGCTGGCCAGCCACAGCGCGCTGCTGGTGCACCACCTGGCGGGCCTGCGCCACGTCGACCAGATGCAGCCCGAGCCCGACGACGGTGCTGGCCGGCCGGCCTTTGCCGGCCCGCGCTGGCGCGACGCGCAAGGCCGCGCCTGGCAAGAGATTGACCTCGCCGCGCTGTCGCGCCAAGGCGAGTTCCTGGCCATCGGTGTGGCGGCTGTCGCACCCATGACCGCATGACCATGCTGCGGCCCAAGCCGTCGGTTATGGCTGAACAGACGAGGACCACATGAGCTTTCTGGACAAGATCAAGAACAAGAACGCGCATGGGCACGATCAAGAGTCGCTGATGCCCTTGCCTTTGGACGAGCAAGGCCCGACGAGCTCGACGATGGAGCACACCGTGCGTCTGTCGCCTGGCATGTCCACGCTCTCGCCTTCGGTGTCGCCCGGTGTTGACCTCTTGTCCGAGCGCAGCCGTGCGGGCGAGGCCTCGATCATTTCCGAGGTCGAGCCCTCGGAGCTGGCCGCACTTGGCCCCGACGACGATGGCGACGCGGTGCCGGCCGGTGCCAGCGGCCTGCCCTTGATCGGCGCCTGGCCCATCGAGCGCCAGCAGCGCGCCTTGCTCACGCTTTCCGGCGTCGGCCTGGCGGGGCTCTTCATGCTCGGCGCCTACGCGCTCTTTTCCAGCAACCGCAGCAGCGAGCAGGTCGCCGCCACGGCGCAGGCGCAGACGCAGTCGCAGCGGCTGGCCAAGTCGGTGTCGCAAGCGCTCTTGGGCAGCGCCGCGGCCTTCCCCGAAATGCGCGAGGCGGTGGATGTGCTAACGCGCAACGTACGTGGCTTACGTGACGGCGGCGAGCTGCCGTCGGCCTCGGGCAACCTGCAAGGCGATCTTGAGAAGCTGATGCCCCTGGTGGAGCGTGCCGAGAAGAGCACGGCCGCCGTGCTGGCGCAGCAAAAAACATTGACGCAGGTGAGCCAGGCCTTGCGCGCCATCAACCGCTCGTCGGGTGATTTGCAAGAAACAGCCGAGGCGGTGTCCTCGCTGAAGCTGCAGCAAGGCGCGTCCACGGCCGAGGTGCAGGTCATGGGCCAGCTCGTGATGCTGACGCAGCGCATGGGCAAGAGCGCCAACGAGTTCCAGACCATGGAGGGCGTCAGCCCCGAGGCCGTGTTCTTGCTGGGCAAGGACCTGAACTCGTTCCGCGAAATCACCGACGGCCTGATCAACGGCAGCACTGAACTGAAATTGCCCGCCGCGCGCGACCCCGTGGTGCGCGAGCGTCTGGCGCAGTTGAAGAAGCAGTACGAAGAGATGCGCACGCAAGCCGGCGCGATTCTGAGCAACCTGCAAGGCCTGGTCGCGGCGCGCGAAGCGCAGACCGCCATCGTCGCCGACAGCGAACCCCTGCGCCGCGGCCTTGACGCGCTGCAGACCAACTTCGCGCAAGAGGGTCGCTTCAGCGGCGCGCAGCTCTTCGGCTCGGTGCTGTCGATCTTGCTGCTGGCCGCGGGTGTGCTCGGGCTGGTGCGCCTCTTCGTGCTAAGCCAGACCGCGCGCTCGCAGCTCGCCGACGAGCAGCGCCATGAAGCCGAACGCCAGGAGCAGGAAGCCAAGCGCGTCAACGATGCCAACCAGGCGGCGATTTTGCGTTTGATGAACGAGCTGCAATCGGTGGCCGAGGGCGACCTCACGCAGCAGGCCACCGTCACCGAAGACATCACCGGCGCCATCGCCGACTCGGTGAACTACACGGTGGAAGAGTTGCGCACGCTGGTGGAAGTGGTGCAGAGCACGGTGGCGCGCGTGACCAACACCACCGAGCAGGTGGAACAAACCTCGACGGAGCTGCTGGCCACGTCGACCGAGCAGCTGCGTGAGATCCGCGAAACCGGCGAGGCCGTGCTGCAAATGGCCGGACGCATCAACGACGTGTCGGCGCAAGCGCAGACGACGGCGCAGGTGGCGCGCCAGTCGCTCGCCGCCTCAGGCACAGGTTTGACGGCGGTGCAAAACACCATCGGCGGCATGAACGCCATCCGCGACCAAATTCAAGACACCTCCAAACGCATCAAGCGTCTGGGTGAGTCGTCGCAAGAGATCGGTGAAATCACCGAGCTCATCTCGGACATCACCGAGCAGACCAACGTGCTGGCGCTCAACGCCGCGATCCAAGCGGCCTCGGCGGGTGACGCCGGTCGCGGCTTCTCGGTGGTGGCTGAAGAAGTGCAGCGCCTGGCTGAACGCTCCGCCGATGCCACGCGCCAGATCGCCGCCATCGTGCGCACGATTCAGCACGACACGCAAGACGCCGTAGCGGCCATGGAGCGCTCGACGCAGGGTGTTGTCGAGGGCGCCAGGCTGAGCGACGCCGCCGGCTCGGCACTGGGCGACATCGACCGCGTCACACACGAGCTCTCATCACTCATCGCGGCGATTTCCGATCAGGCCCTGCGCGAAGCCGACTCGGCCAACAACCTGGCGGCCAACATCCAGCACATCTTTGCGGTGACCGAGCAAACCGGGCAGGGCACACGCTCGACGGCGCAGATGGTGCGTGAGCTCTCACGCAGCGCCGAGGAGTTGAAGTCCTCGGTGTCGCGCTTCAAGGTTGCCTGAGCGCGTGCAGGACACCAACTCGATGGCCGCTTTCGCGTCAACCCACGCGCCAACCCACGTGCCGACCCAAGCGCCCGCGCATAGCAGCGACGACCTCAGCACCCTGGCCTGGGTCGCCGGCGAGCTGCAGCGCTCGCTCGATGCCGCGCACAAGTCGCTGCGGCGTTATCTCAGAGAGGCGCAGGCGATTGGCGTGTCGGACGTTGACAGCGCCGACACCGCCATCCTGCGCGCCGCGCGTGTGCAGTTGCACCAGGGTGTGGGGGCGCTGGAGCTCGTTGGCCTGAGCATCCCGGCGCGCGTGTTGCGCAGCAGCGAAACGGCTATCCAGCGCCTGGCGGGCAAACCCGAGTTGATGGACCTGGCGGCGGTTGAGGCCATCGAGGCGGCCTCCTTTGCCGTGCTTGACTATCTGCAGCGCAGCCTGGCGCGCCGGCCGATTTCCAGCGTCGCCCTGTTCCCGCAGTACCGTGCCGTGGCGCAACTCGCTGGCGGCGACCGCATCCATCCGGCCGACCTCTGGGGCCAGAACTGGCGCTGGCAAGAGCTGCCAGGTGAACCTGGGTTGACCGCGCGCAGCGCCGACGACCGCGCGCGCGACGGCATGGAGTCGCTGGTGCTAGCGCTCATGCGCCGCCCTGACGGCGCGGCGATGCAGCGCATGAGCGACTTTTGCGCCGAGCTCGGTGCGGGCGCGAGCACCACGCTGGCGGCCACTGTGTGGCGCCTGGCGGCGGCCTTCTTCGACGCGCAAGGCAGTGGGCTGCTTGACAGCGACGTTTACGCCAAGCGCATGGCTTCGCGCTTGCTGGCTCAACTGCGCGCCAGCGTGCGCAGCGACGACGACGTATCTGAACGTCTGGCCAGTGACCTGCTCTTTTTCTGCGCGCGCGCCAAAAAGCCCGGTCCGCATGATGCGCCGCGCTTGCAGTCGGTGCGTACAGCTTGGCAGTTAGGCGACACCAGCACGGGCACCGACTACGAGACCGCGCGACTGGGCCGCTTTGACCCGGCGGTGATCGCGCAGGCGCGCAAACGTGTGTCCGGTGCCAAGGATGTTTGGTCGGCCGTGGCCGGTGGCGACCTCCGCCGCCTGGGCGGCATGGCCGAGCCGGTGGCCCTGCTGGGCGACTCGCTGACACGGCTCTTGCCTGCCGGCGAGGTGCTGGCGCATGCACTGCACGCGGCCACGGCCCAAGTGGCAGCCTCGGGCGAGGCGCCGAGCACGGCGCTGGCCATGGAGATGGCTACGGCGGTGTTGTGGTTGGACGCCGTCATCGAAGAGGGTGAGTTCGACGCGCCCGGGCTGGCCCAGCGCACGGCGTTGGTGGCGCAGCGTGTGGAGCTGGCGCGCACGGGTGGCCAGATGCAGCCGCTGCAACCCTGGATCGAAGAGCTCTACCGCCGTGTCAGCGACCGCCAGACCATGGGCAGCGTGGTGCACGAGTTGCGGGTGTCTCTGACCGAGATCGAAAAGCAGATCGACCAGTACTTCCGTGACCCGCGACAGCGCGAGCTCTTGTTGCCGGTGCCGGCACAGCTCGGCGCCATGCGCGGCGTGCTCTCGGTGCTGGACCTCGAACAAGGCTCGCTCGCGGTAGCGCAGATGCGCCACGCGGTGGACGAGCTCGCGAGCACCGAGGTCGACCTCGAGCGCGTGGCGCAGACGGGCAACTTCGAGCGCTTGGCCGACAACCTGGGTGCGCTGGGTTTCCTCATCGACATGCTCAGCGTGCAGCCTGTGCTGGCGCGCTCGCTGTTCCGCTTTGACACGGCTGAAGGCCGACTGGTCTCCGCACCCGGTCCCACCAGCCTGGGGCTGAGGCCCTTTGACGAAAACGCCGGCGAGCCCGGCGAAGCCTCGGCGCTGGTGCAAGAAGCGCAGGTGCTGGCCCACGCCGCCGGCCTGCCCCATCTTAGTGACGAAGACCTCACGCGCCAGCTGGAGCAGCTCTCGCAGCGGGCCGTGGCCGACGACGAATCCGAGCTCGCGCGTGTGGCCTCGCAGGCCCAGCAAGCGCTGGCCAACGCGGTGGACCACGAGGCCAAAGCGGCGGTGCGCGCTGACCTGGCGCAAGCCGTCAGCGAGCTCACGATCTCGGTGCCGATACCCGAGGTGCCGCCCTCCGCGCCCGTTCCCGAAGTGCGTGCCGATGCCAAGCCGGTGGCGCCGGGCCAGACGGGCTTGGAAGACGACGCCGAGATGCGCGGCATCTTCATCGAAGAAGCGCGCGAGGTCATTGGTGATGCACGCCAGGCGCTGCAAAACCTGGCCGCCAACGCCGAAGGGCTGGGCGACATCACGCTGGTGCGACGCGCCTTCCACACGCTCAAGGGCAGCTCGCGCATGGTCGGTCTGCGCGACTTCGGCGACACCGCCTGGGCCTGCGAGCAGGTCTACAACGCGCGCCTGGCCGAAGACCCGCGTGTCGACCCCACGCTGCACAGCTTCACCACAGACGCGCTGAGTGAGCTTGAAACCTGGGTCGATGCCATCGAAGGCGGCGCACCGGCCGCGCATGACGCCAGCGCTTTGATGCAGCGCGCCCTGGTCTTGCGCGGTGGCGCTGCCGAGTTCACGCCGGCGCCTGCGGCGGTGGCTGAAGTCGTGCCCGACGCCGCGCCTGCGTTGACGTCCGAGGTCAGCCTCAGCGTCACGCCGGCGCCAGAGCCGACGCCAGAGCAGGCGCCAGAGCCGGCGCCCGAGCTTGAGCTTGAAAGTGGGGCCGTCGTCGATGCCGACGATGCCCTGCCCGAGTTGATGACGCTCTATGCCCAAGCTGGCGTGGACACGGGCAGCGCGCAGACCGTGGCGGTGAGTAACGACGACGAAGTTAGCGACCGCCACCTCGACGAGCACCACGATGAGCATCACGACGTGCATGCTGACTTCCACGTCGATGCACCAGCGCCAGCGCCGAGCGCCGCGGATTGGGTGAACTCGCTTGCCGCGCGCGTGCCCGATCTTCCCAGCGCACGTGACCTCGATCTCAGCACGCCACAGCCGCTAGCTCCCGCCACACTGCCCGATTTCAGCCTCGACCTGGCTGAGTTCGAGACGGCCGGCGATGCGCCGGCCCTGCACGACACCTTGCCGGACAACGAGTACGCGCCGCCCGAAGTCGGTGAAGCCTTGGAAGTCGACTTGGAGCAACTGCCTGAGTTCATCGCCGCACGTGAGCCGGGCGACATGGCACGCCTGCTGCCCGTGCTTGACGAAGCGCTGGACGAGCTGCCGTTGGACGAAGAGCCCTTGGAAGCGCAGGTGCCCGACACCACGGAGCTCCTGTTGATCGACCTCGATGCAGCGGCAGTGGCCGACAACAACGAGCCGATGCCGACGCTGGACATCGAGCCCGAGCCTGAGCCTGAGCCTGAGCCTGAGCCTGAGCCTGAGCCTGAGCCTGAGCCTGAGCCTGAGCCCGCACCCCCGCTGTTGACCCTGGTCCACAGCGACGCCTTTCCGCACGACGCCGCAGTCGACATCGAAGAAGAAGAGCCAGTGAAGCTCATTGGCGGGCTGCGCATCGCCATTCCGCTGTTCAACATTTTTCTCAACGAAGCCGACGAACAGTCGCGCCGCCTTGTGACCGAGCTTGCCGAATGGGGCTTGGAGCACAAGCTGCGCGCGCTGCCTGAAAGCGCCGTGGCGCTGGCGCATTCGCTGGCCGGCAACTCGGCCACGGTGGGCTACAGCGAGCTCTCGACGCTGGCGCGCGCGCTCGAACACAGCTTGATGCGTTCCTCAGCCGGCGGCCTGGGTCGCGCGGGTGAGCCTGAGCTCTTCAACGACAGCGCCGAAGAGATTCGCCGCATGCTGCACCAGTTCGCCGCAGGCTTTCTGCCAAGCGCACCGGCCGAGCTGATGGCGCGCCTGGCCGACCACGAGCATTGGCCGCTGGCCGTTGAATCGGCGGCGATGGAGATTGAGCCCGAGGCCGAAGTTCAGGGCGAGCCCGAGCCCGAGCCGATGCCACTGGCGGCCACCACAGTCGCTGCGGTCGCTTCCGTCGCTGCAGTCGCCACCGTGGCGCCCATGGCGGCGGCCGACGACGCCATGCGCCAGGCACAGCGGCTGTCGGCCAACAACAGCTTTGAGGTCGACCCCGACGACGAAGTGCATGCCGTCGATGCCGTCGACGCTCTCGACTTCGAGCTGCTGCCGATTTTTGAGGAAGAGGCTGACGAGCTGCTGCCGCAGTTGCAGACACGCTTGCGGGACTGGGCCACCAACCCTGCTGACCGCTCGGCGGCGGACGCCTGCATGCGCACGCTGCACACCTTCAAAGGCGGCGCGCGCCTGGCCGGCGCCATGCGCGTGGGTGAGCTCGCGCACCGGCTCGAAACAGCGATCGAGGCGTTGCTGCTGCGCGAGGCCTTGGCACGCGCCGACATCGAGCCCTTGCTCGGCCGCCTGGACCGCATCGTCGGTGGCTTCGAGGCTACCCGCAAGACGGTGGCGCCGCTGGTTGAAGAGGCCGCATCCGCCGAGACCAGGGCGCCCGAGCGCGCGCTCGATCTTGCGCCCGAGCCTGCGCCTGTGCTGGACGCTAACGTCCAACCTGAGCCGGCACCGCATACCGAGGCCGTACCGGAGGCGCCTGCTGTGGTCGCCGCGCCGATGCAGCCCGTTGCGCCGGCCCACATCGACTGGTCGCGCTTCAACACCGACCCCGCGCTCGCGCCGGCAGCGCCGCTCAGCAGCGTCAGCAGTGGCATCGTGCGCGTGCGCACCGGGCTGCTCGACCGGCTGGTGAATGGCGCGGGTGAAGTCTCGATCGCACGCGCGCGCATCGAGTCCGACGTGCGCAACTTGCAGTCGTCTCTGGAGGAACTCACCACCACGCTGGAGCGCATGCGCCGCGAGCTGCGTGACATCGAGCTGCAGGCCGAGTCGCAAATCAGCTCGCGCATCGAAGCCGCCAAGGCTTCGGCGCAGGCCTTCGACCCATTGGAGATGGACCGCTTCACGCGGCTGCAAGAGCTCACGCGCATGATGGCCGAGTCGGTGAACGACGTGGCCACGGTGCAGCGCGGATTGACCCGCACCCTGCAGTCGACCGAAGACCAACTCGCCGCGCAGTCGCGGCTCACGCGCGACATTCAAGACGACCTGCTGCGCACACGCATGGTCGAGTTCGAGAGCCTGGCCGAGCGGCTCTACCGCGTGGTGCGCCAGGCCGCCAAAGACACCGGCAAACAAGTGCGGCTGGACATCGTGGGCGGCTCCATCGAAGTCGACCGCGGCGTGCTCGAGCGCATGGTCGCACCCTTCGAGCACCTGCTGCGCAACAGCGTGGCGCATGGCATCGAGCTGCCCGAGGCGCGCGTCGCTGCGGGCAAAGATCGCACCGGCGCCATCGCCGTGAAGATCACGCAAGCCGGCAACGAAGTCAGCGTCGAAATCAGCGACGACGGCGCGGGCCTGGACCTGCCGCGCATCCGCCAGCGCGGGCTTGAGCGCGAGCTGTTGGCCAGCGACGCCACGCCCAGCGACGCGCAACTCGCGCAGCTGATCTTCGTGCCGGGTTTCAGCACCGCCAGTGTCGTGACCGAGCTCTCGGGGCGCGGCATCGGCATGGACGTCGTGCGCGCCGAAGTCGACGCCATGGGCGGGCGCATCGAGATCGACAACCGTGCCGCGCTCGGGGCGAGTTTCCGGCTCGTGCTGCCGCTGACCACCGCTGTGACGCAGGTCGTGATGCTGCGCTGTGGCCGCAGCACCATCGCTGTGCCTTCGACGCTGATCGAGCTGGTGCGCCGGGTGCCTAACGCCGATGTGGCACGGGCCCATGACGAAGGCCAGTTCGATGTGGGCGGCGACGCGGTGCCGTTCTACTGGTTGGCCGAGCTGCTGGAGGGCCCTGGCCCGGGCGCGATGACGGGGCGCTCGCAAGGCGTGGTCATCATCCGCAGCGCGGCGCAGCGTGTGGCCCTGCATGTCGATGACGTGCTGGGCAACCAGGAAGTGGTGGTCAAGAACCTCGGGCCGCAACTCGCGCGCATGCCTGCACTCGCTGGCGTCACGCTGCTGCCTTCGGGCGCGGTGGCGCTGATCTACAACCCGGTGGCGCTGGTGGCGCTGTACGGCCAGGACGTGCGCCGCCGCCAGGCTGCACGCGCGGCGGCGACGGCTGCGTTGGCGGCTGTGCCCGAGGGTGGCGCCAGCGCCGCAGCGCCCGAGGTGCGTGCGCCGCTGGTGATGGTGGTCGACGACTCGCTTACCGTGCGCCGCGTCACGCAGCGTCTGCTGGAGCGCGAGGGCTACCGTGTGGTGCTGGCCCGCGACGGTGTCGATGCGCTCGAACGCCTATCGGACGAGACGCCAGCGGTGATCTTGTGCGACATCGAAATGCCGCGCATGGACGGCTTCGAGCTCGTGCGCACGCTGCGCGCCGACCGCCAGCGCGCCGCGATCCCGGTGGTGATGATCACCTCACGCATCGCGCAAAAGCACCGCGACCATGCGGCGCAGTTGGGTGTCGAGCATTACCTCGGCAAGCCCTACCCGGAAGACAAATTACTCGCCCTGGTGGCGCAGTACGCACGCAGCCAAGCTCTGCATTGAGGTCGGCGTCGGCGACAATCCCGCCTAGGGAGCACCCTATTCATTAGAGGATGCTGGCGCATGTCGCAGGTCGTTGAACATCTCGCGGAGCTGACCGGCTACCGCGACCGTGATGTGTTGGATGTGACCCTGGTCGGCGCCCTGCGCGACATGTTGCGCCCGAGCTGTGTGGCGATCTATCGCAGTGTGGGTGACGGCGCATCGGCGCGCTGGCTCACACGCGCCAAACAACGCGCCGATGACCCCGCTGCCAGCGCCGACCCGCTGTGGGCAGAGCTGGAGACCCTGCCGCTGCTCAGCGACTACCCGCTGCGCGTGGCGTGCATGCGCCGCGCCGAAATCATCTCGCGCCTTCCGGCCCCAGGCAGCGCGGCCGCGTTGGCCGTTTTCCCGGTGTCCAACGAGCGTGAGGTCGTGGGCGTGCTCGAGATCGATACCGCGCACATCTTGTCGCCTGAACACGTTCGGCTGGTCGGCGGCATCCTGCGCGTGTATCGCAACTTCCAGGGTCTTCTCGACTACAGCGAGCGCGACACGCTCACAGGCTTGCTCAACCGCAAAACCTTCGACGACACCTTCATGCGCAGTGCGGCGGCCCTGCAAAACAGCAACGACGACGGCTTCGGTGAGCTCAGTGAGCGCCGCACCACGGCGGCGTCGCATGCCTGGCTGGCGGTGATCGACATCGACCACTTCAAGAACGTGAACGACAACTTTGGCCACCTCATCGGTGACGAAGTACTGCTGTTGCTGTCACGCCTGATGCGCACCTGCTTTCGCACCCACGACCAGCTCTACCGCTTTGGTGGCGAAGAGTTTGTGGTGTTGCTGCGCGCGCGCGAAGCGAGCGACGCCGCTGGCGCGTTCGAGCGCTTGCGTGCCACCGTGGCGGCCTACGCGTTCCCGCAGGTCGGCCATGTCACCGAGAGCGTGGGCTTTAGTGCGGTGCGCGCCAGCGACACGCCTTCAGGCGCCTTCGAGCGCGCCGACAAGTGCGTGTACCACGCCAAACAAACGGGCCGCAACCGGGTGTCCAGCCACGCTGATCTGGTGGCCCAGGGCGTGTTCACCGACGGCGAACGCATCAGCGACGTCGAGCTGTTTTGAGCGCGCCGCCGCGCCACTACTTGCTCGTCTGGTAGATGCGCACATAGTCAACTTCCATGCGCCGCGGGAAGATGCGATCGTCGACCGCGCCACCCAAGTCGCCGCCGATGGCGATGTTGAGCAGCAGGTACTGTGGCGCATCAAATGGCCAAGCGGTGGGCCCAAGCTTCATATTGGGGTAGTGCATGTGCACAAAGCCGTTCACGCCAAAGCTCACACCGTTGGGCGTCCAGTGCATCTGGTAGTTGTGGAATGCGCTGCACGCGTCGGCAATGCGCGCGGCGCCGTGAATGCTTTGGCCGGCATGGCCCGCCGCTACGTGCACGGCGCTGGAGACTTGCTTGGGAAGGTGCCCGCGATGTTCCAGGATGTCGAGTTCGCCGTCGTCGGGCCATCGGCCCCCGCTGCCCAGGGTCCAGATCGCCGGCCAAGTGCCCTTGCCGCAGGGCATCTTGGCGCGCACGTCAAAAAAGCCATAGGTCCATTCGGCCTTGCCGCGCGTCAGCAGGCGCGTGGCGGTATAGCGCTGACCACCCCAGTCGGGCGCCTTGGACAGGCTCTCCTTGCGCGCGGTGATGATCAGACGGCCACCTGTGACGACGGCGTTCTCTGCGCGCGGTCCTGCGTAGTACTGCAACTCGTTGTTGTGCCAGCCTTCCTTGTTGCGCTGGGTGTCGTAGTCCCACTTGGTGGGGTCGGGCAGACCATCAACCTCAAATTCGTCAGACCACACCAAGGCATAGCCAGCGGGCACCCCCGGCGCACGCGAATTGGCCAGCGCGCTGCTGGAGCCGAAGGCGAGGGCGAGCGCGGCAACAGCACGAACAGGATGAATGGGGCGATGGCTTGTGCAGGGCACGCGTGGCTCCTTGCTCGTCATGGCGCGAGCTTGCCGGCGGCGTCAAAGGCCAAGGCGGCCGAGACATCGACCGCCAGGCCGACAGGCGCACCGGCGGCGAGTTGGCTGTGCGCGTTGCCGACCTTGGCGGTCAGGAGCTCGGGCAAGCCTTCGACGCGCAGGTGCAGGATGGATGCGTCGCCGAGATGTTCGGCCAACTCCACGGTGGCTGCGATGCCTTGCCCGCGTGGCAGCACATGCAGATGTTCGGCACGCAGCCCGACGCGCTGCACCTCGGCGCGGGCGGGGGGCAGCAACTGCTGCCACAGCTGCTGCGCGACCGCCGCGCTGGCGTCGGGCCGGTCGATCAGATTGATGCGTGGCGCCCCCAGGAACGCCGCCACGAATTCATTGGCCGGGCGCTGGTAGAGCTGCAAAGGCGCGCCCAGTTGTTCAATGCGGCCTTGATTGAAGACCGCAATGCGGTCACCCAAGGTCATGGCTTCAACCTGGTCATGGGTGACGTAGATCATGGTCGTGCCCAGCTCCTTGTGCAGACGCGACAGTTCGATGCGCATGTTCACGCGCAAGGCCGCGTCCAGGTTGGACAGCGGCTCGTCGAAGAGAAAGACTTTGGGTTTGCGCACGATGGCGCGGCCAATGGCCACACGCTGGCGCTGGCCACCCGAGAGCTCCTTGGGGTAGCGGTCGAGCAAATCGCCCATGCGCAGCACCTCGGCCGCGCGCGCCACCTGCGCCTCGCGCTCCTTGCGCGCGACCCCGGCCATTTCGAGCGCAAAGCCCATGTTCTGGGCCACCGTCATGTGCGGGTACAGCGCGTAACTCTGGAACACCATGGCCGCGCCGCGCTGCGAGGGGTGTTGCGCGTTGGCGCGAATCCCGTCGATGAAGAGCTCACCCGCGCTGATCTCTTCCAGCCCCGCGATCATGCGAAGCAGCGTGGACTTGCCACATCCCGAAGGGCCGACGAAGACGAGGAATTCGCCGTCGGTCACCTCCAGGTCGACGCCGCGGATGACCTCTACCTTGCCGAAGGTCTTGCGCATGGCGCGTAAGCTGACTTGTCCCACGGGTCGGCGCCTCAGGCCGCCGGCGAGCCGGACAGTGTCGGCCGCGAGGCCTTGACCCGCCGCAGAAACTCGCGGTACCACAAAGCGCTGTCCTTGAGCGTGCGCTGCTGGCTGGCGTAGTCGACATGCACGATGCCGAAACGTTTGGCATAGCCGCTGGACCATTCAAAGTTGTCCATCAGGCTCCAGACCATATAGCCAGCCATCGGCACGCCTTGCGCCATGGCCTCGGCGACTGCGGCGATGTGCGTTTGCAGGTAGTCGACGCGCTCGCTGTCGTGCACGCGACCTTTGAAGCAAATGTCCTTGAACGCGCCGCCGTTTTCGGTGACGTAGACGGGCGGCAAGCGGTAGGCCCGGTGCAGCGTCAGCAGCAGCTCGGTCAGGCCGCGTGGATAGACCTCCCAGCCCATGTCGGTCAGGGGCAGACCGCTTGCGGTGACATCGAAGGGCTTGAGCGCGCTGGCGACCTGGCGCGAGTAGTAGTTGACGCCCAGGTAGTCCATCGGTGTGGCGATGTGCGCCATGTCGCCGGGCTCGACGATGGGGGCGTCGGCACCGAGTTCGTCCAGCACCTCGGGTGGGTAGTGACCCTTGAACAAGGCGTCGGTGTACCAGCAGCGGCCGCGCAGGTCGTCCATGCGCGCCTTTTCGACGTCGGCCGGCGACGCCGTGGCCGGCTCGGTGTGGGCCAGGTTCAGCACGATGCCCAGCCGTGCACGGCAGCCATCGGCGCGCAGCGCCTGCAGCGCCAGCCCATGGCTCACCAGCAGGTGGTGCGCCACTTGCGTGGCCGTCTTGCGACTCTTCAGGCCGGGGGCGAAGTTGCCCTGCTCGTGCCCGAGCACGGCAATGACCCAGGGCTCGTTGTGGGTGGTGATGGCCGCCACCCGGTCGCCCAGGCGGGCGGCCACAGCGCGTGCGTAGTCGACGAAACGCGGCACCGTTTCGCGCGCGGCCCAGCCGCCGCGATCTTGCAGCGCCTGCGGCAGGTCCCAGTGGTTGAGCGTCAGGTAAGGCTTCACGCCGCGCGCCAGCAGGCCGTCGACCAAGCGTTCGTAAAAGGCCAGGCCGGGCTCGTTCCAGGCGCCATGGCCCAGCGGCTGCACACGCGGCCAGGACACCGAGAAACGGTAGGCATCCACGCCCAGCGAGGCGATCAGTTCGAGGTCGCTGTCTAGGCGGTGGTAGTGGTCGCAGGCGACGTCGCCGTCGCTGGCGTCGGCAATCACACCGGGCACGCGGCAGAAGCGGTCCCAGATCGATTCGCCCTTGCCGTCCTCGCGCGCGGCGCCTTCAATCTGAAACGCCGCGGTGGCCACGCCCCATTCGAACGTGGGTGGAAACTGATGGTGAAGCTCGTTCATGGTGAACACAGTGTGTCAGTACGGTTTGGAAGTTATTTGACGGCGCCGGTGGTCAGGCCCGCGATGAGCTGGCGCGAAGCCACGGCGAACAAGACCAGCAAGGGGATGGTGGCGATGGCCGAGCCCGTCATGAGCGCGCCCCACTCGGTGTTGACGGGGCTTTGCAAGCTGCGCAGCGCCAGTGGCAGCGTGTAGTTGTCGGCGCTGCGCATGACGATCAGCGGGCCGATGAAGTTGTTCCAGCTGGCGATGAAGGTGATCAGGCCCAGCGTGCCCAGCGCCGGCTTGAGCAGCGGCAGCACGATGCGCCAGTAGATGCGCAGTTCACCGCAGCCGTCCATGCGCGCGGCCTCGATCAGTTCCTTGGGCACGGCAGTGGCCGCAAACTGACGCATCAGAAAGATGCCGAAGGCGCTGGCCGCACCGGGGATGTAGAGCGCACGGTGTTGGTCGATCCAACCCAGCGCGTCCATGATCAAGAAGGTCGGAATCATGCTCATGAACGAGGGCAGCAGCATGGTGCCCATGACCAGCGTGAAGAGTGCGTTCTTGAAGCGGAAGTCCATCAGCGCGAAGGCGTAGCCGGCCATCGAGCAAAAGAGCAGCGTCAGCGCCGTAGAGGCCAGCGCGACATACAGGCTCCAGCCCAGGTTGCGCCAAAAGGGCAAGCGCTCGGTGAGGATCTTCAGGTTCGCTGTCAGGTCGTCGCCGAACCACAGTGGCGGCGGCAGGCTGTAGATCTCGCTGCGCGACTGCGTCGCGAAGACAAACATGAAATAAAACGGCGCCAGCATCACCAGTGCGCCCATGCCCACCACGGCGTAGGCAGCCCAGGGCGCCAGACGTTGCGGGTTCATTCCTCAGCCCCGTTCATGCCGCCGGCCCACGCGGTTTGAAGGCGCGGTTGGTCAGCCAGGTGAGCAAGGCCACCACGATAAAGAGCAGCCACGACATGGCGCTGGCGCCGCCGAAATCGTTGAAGTCGAAAGCCATGCGGTAGAGATACACCGCCGAGGTCATCGCCGACTGGTCGGCGCCGCCCTTGCCGCCGGTCAGGATGAAGGGCTCCTCGAAGAGTTGCAGGCCGCCGATGACGCTGAGCGTGACGCCGAAGTAAACCATCGGCCGCAAGCTGGGCAGCGTGATGCGCCAGAACTGCTGCCAGCGGTTGGCGCCGTCCATCGTTGCGGCTTCGTACAGGTCTTTCGGGATCGTCTGCAACGCTGCCAGGTAGAGCACGACGTTGAAGCCGAGGTAGCGCCAGAAGACGATCAGGGCGATGGCCGGCTTGATGTGTTCGGGCCGGCCCAGCCAGTCGATCTTCTCACCCCCGAAGAGCGCGTGCAGCCCGGCGTTGACGAGACCGAAGTCGGTCGAAAAAAGCGAGCTGAACATGATGGCGATGGCCACCGTGGACGTGATGTAGGGCAGAAAGTAGGCCCCGATGACGCCGTCACGCAGGCGCTTGAACGACTGGTGGATGAACACCGCCAGCGGGATCGCCACCAAATGCTGCGGCACACCCGAGGCCAGCGCCAGCCAGGCCGTGTTGCGCAGCGACTTCCAGAACCATTCGTCACCGAGCGCGAAGCTGAAGTTGGCCCAACCCACCCACTCCATCGCGCCGAGTCCGCTCGTCGGCTCCCACGACTGGAACGCGAGGTAGAGCGAGAAGCCCAGCGGGAAGACACCGAAGACCGCGAACAGCACGAGGAAAGGGCTGATCAGGACGTAGGGCGCCCAGCGCGGTGACAGGCGCATGGACGTCGCGAGGGTGGGCAGCCGCATGCTCATCAACGCAAGGCCCGACGCTGAAGGAGCCGGTGGGCATCGGCCAGCGCGCGCGTGATGTCCTTGTCGTGGGCGAGCACGTTGTCGAGCTCGGTGCCGACCACCTCATCGGCGAACATGTTTTGTTTGTGCACGGGTGTGGCGCTGATGCGCCGCGCGGCGTCGCGCCACAACATGCGCGCCGGCTGCCCGCCGAGAAACGCCAGCGGCTGCTCGAAGAACGGGTCGTCGAAGGTTTCCAGCAGCGCCGGGAAGGCGTCTTGCGACTTGAAGGCGGCGAACTGCAACTCGCGGTTCAGCGTGAGCAGTTGCACCAACTCCCAGGCCAGCGCGCGACGACCAGGGTCGGCCTGGCGCGGCAGCGCGTAATAGCTGCCGCCATAACCGACGAAGGTATTGCCGGGCAGTTGCGCCACACGCCACTGGCCACGCGTGGCCGGCGCCACCCAGTTGGCCATCTGGCCGACCATCCAGGCACCCGACAGCTCGGTGGCCAGCATGCCGCGCCTGAAGCCTTCAGCCCAGTCGTTGGACCAGGCGCTGACGCGCGCATCGAGCTTGTGGCGGCGCACCTTGCGCGCGAGCTCAAAGGCTCGCACGAAGCGCGGCGACTGCACGAGCACGCGTGAGTCCTGGTCGAAGTACAGGCCCTCGCCCTGGTTCAGGCCGCTGCGAATCACGATGTCTTTGACGGTCTGCGCGTTCGACACCAGATACGCCCCGGTGGCCGCCTTGATCTTCACGCCAGCGTCGACGTAGGCCTCCCAAGACGGTGTCAGGTCGGCGCCGCTGAGACCTGCCCTGGCCAGCAGGTCGGCGCGGTACATCAGCGTGCCGGGTCCGATGTCGGTGGGCATGGCCACCAGCGCGCCGCGGCGGTTGATGGCCTGGTCAAACGCATAGGGCACAAAGCGCTCGCGAAATTGCATGGCGCGAAAGGGCTCTTGCGCCAGGTCGGCCAGGCCACCGCCCTGCGCGAAACGGCCGACGTAGCTGGCCTCCAGCGTCATCACGTCGGGCAGGTAAACCGAGGTCGACAGCGCCGTGGTCATGGCGGTGTGGTGATCGGCGTACTGGCGGCTGACGACCTGGATATCAACATCAGGGTGCCGCCGCTGCCACTGCGGTAGCGCCGCCTTGACGATCTCGTCCACCAGTGGATAGGCGGCCACGGTGAGCTGGCGGCGCGCTGCTGCGGCGGCCGGCAGCACGGCGGCCAGGCTCGACATCAAGACACCACGGCGCGAACACGGGCCCATGTTCAGCCCGTGCCCGCCGCGCAATGCTCGGCAATGAACTGCGCCTGCGTCGGCATCACGTTCACGCATTTGGCGATGACGTGTTCGACGTTTTGTACGTAGGCCTGCACTTCGGCTTCGGACCGCAGATCGGCGAACGGGTGGTAGGCGCGCGGCACGATGCGCTGGCCGATCATCACCTGCAGCCAGCTCGGTTCGGCAAACAACTCCATGCCTTCGCGAAAGACCCGCCCGTTGCTGCGAAAGAGCTCGAGTTTTTGCTGCAAGGTGTCGGGGATGGACATCGTGCGGCAGTAGTTCCAGAACTCGGAGTCGTCGCGTTCCGTGGCCTTGTAGTGCAGCACCAGAAAGTCGCGAATGCGCTCGTACTCCCAGTGCGTCAGGCGGTTGTATTCGCTGATGTCGGCGGCGTCGAAACCCGCACGCGGGAAGAAATTGATGATGCGCGAGATGGCCGTGTTGATGAGATGGATGCTGGTCGACTCCAAGGGCTCGAGAAAGCCGCTGGACAGCCCGACGGCGACGCAGTTGCCGATCCAG
>JANMMH010000291.1:0-4985 GCA_031373055.1 Rubrivivax sp.
CCGAGAAGACTTCGTTCAAGCGTGGTGCCACCGACTTCTCGTCGCAAGTGGCGCGTATGAAGAGTTCGGGCTGCGACATGGTGGTGCTGGGCACCATCATCCGCGAAACCATAGGTACCATGGCCGAAAGCCGCAAGACGGGTTTCAACCCAGTCTTCATTGGTTCGAGCGCTGCCTACCTTGACCTCATCCACAAGCTTGGCGGCAAAGCGGTGGAAGGCCTCTACGCCACGCACACGGCGCAGTCGCCTTACACCGACGACGCCAACAAGACCATCGCCTTCTGGGCTACCAAGTTCAAGACCAAGTACAACGAAGATCCCAACGTCAGCACGGTGTATGGCTATCAGGCCGTGGACGCCTTTGCGCGCGCCGCGCAAAAGGCCGGGCCTAACCTCACGACGGAGAGCTTCATCAAGGCGATGGACACCATGGTGATCCCCACCGACATCTTCGGCAGTCCCGAGGCGCGCTTCTCGGCGACGCAACGGCTGGGCAACAACAGCTCGCGGCTGTCGCAGATCACCGACGGCCGCTGGAAAGTGGCGTCGGACTACATCAAGGCGCCTTGATCGTCACGCGCTGTCGCAGCCAGTGCAGGGCGCGATACTCCGGATAATCGCCCGCCATGGCATATGGCATGGATTGGCTGGAGGTTGAATCGCTCGACCTCGACGCGCAAGGTGTCGCGCACCGCGCGCAAGTGGAAGGGGTGGAGGGCCCCGGCAAGGTGGTCTTCATCGAAGGCGCTTTGCCCGGCGAGCGCGTGACCTGCAACGTCTCGCGCAAGAAGAACAACTGGGAGCAGGGGCCAGTCTCAAGCATCGCGCGCGAAAGCTCGCAGCGTGTGCAGCCAGGCTGCCCGCACTTCGGCATGCACGCCGGCGCCTGTGGCGGCTGCAAGATGCAGCACCTGCACATCGGTGCGCAGGTGGCCGTCAAGCAGCGAGTGCTGGAGGACAACCTCTGGCACCTGGCCAAGGTCAAGCCAGAGATGCTGCTGCGGCCGATTGAAGGCCCGGCCTGGGGCTACCGCGACCGCGCGCGTTTGTCGGTGCGCTACGTCATCAAGAAAGGCGTGGTGCTGATCGGCTTTCACGAGCGCAAGTCGCGCTACGTGGCCGACATGCAAAGCTGCGCCGTGCTGCACCCGGCGGTGAGCCGCCTCTTGATGCCCATGCGTGACTTGATTGCCGCGATGGACCAACGCGACCGCCTACCGCAGATCGAAGTGGCCGCCGGCGAAGGCGTGGTGGCGCTGGTGCTGCGTCACCTCGAACCACTGACCGCCGCCGACCAGCAACGCCTGCGCGACTTCGGCGCCGCGCACCCCGAGCCGCAGCTGCAATGGTGGCTGCAACCCAAGGGGCCGGAGACCGTGCATTTGCTCGACGAAGGTGGCCCGCAGCTTCAGTACACGCTGCCCGAGTTCGGCATCACCATGCCCTTCAAGCCGACCGACTTCACGCAGGTCAACCCGCACATCAACAGTGTGCTGGTGGCCCGTGCACTTCGTCTGTTAGCCGTTGAAAAGAACGAGCGCGTCATCGACTGGTTCTGCGGCCTGGGCAACTTCACCCTGCCGCTGGCCACGCAGGCGCGCGAGGTGTTGGGCATCGAAGGCAGTGAGCTCCTGGTGCAGCGCGCGCGCGACAACGCGGCTCGCAACGGCCTCTCGGCGAAAACAGTGTTTGTGGCGCGAGACCTCTTCGAGATCGACGCCGACAGCCTGCTCGCCAACGGCCACGCCGAGCGCTGGCTCATCGACCCGCCACGCGAAGGCGCCTTCGCGCTGGTCAAGGCCGTGGCCGAGCTGCACCAGGCGCCGCGGTTGGGTTGGACGCCGCCGCAGCGCATCGTCTACGTGAGCTGCAACCCCGGCACCCTGGCGCGTGACGCCGGGCTCTTGGTGCATCAAGCCGGCTACCGCTGCACGCATGCCGGGGTGGTGAACATGTTCCCGCACACGGCGCATGTGGAATCGATGGCGGTGTTCGAGCTGGACGCTGCCTCGAACCAATGAAAACGGGGCCCGCAGGCCCCGTTGATGTCACTCGTTAGGCAGCGCCGATCAGTCGCGCTCGCCGCCGAAGATGCCCAGCAGCGCCAGCAGGCTCTGGAAGACGTTGTACAGGCTCAAGTACACGCCCAGCGTGGCGGTGATGTAGTTGGTTTCTTCGCCGTCTTGCACGCGCTTGAGGTCGTACAGGATGAAGGCCGAGAAGATGCCGATGGCGAGCACGGCAATGGTGATCATCAACGCGCTGCTTTGCAGGAAGATGTTGGCGATGCCCGCCACCAGCAGCATGATCGCGCCGATGAATAGGAACTTGCCCATCGACGTGAGGTCACGCTTGATCACCGACGACAGCGTGGCCATGCCGAAAAAGATGAGCCCCGTGCCGGCGAAGGCCGTCATGATGAGCCCGGCGCCATTGGCCAGACCCAGCACGCTGCCAACCAGGCGCGACAGCATCAAGCCCATGAAGAAGGTGAAGCCAAGCAGCAGCGGCACGCCAGCGGCCGAGTTCTTGTACTTCTCGATGGCGAACATCAAACCGAAGGCGCCGACGAGGAAGACCATGAGACTGATACCCGGCGACATGGCGCGCGTGATGCCGCTGGCCACACCAATCCAGGCACCGAGCACGGTAGGTACCATCGACAGCGCAAGCAACCAATATGTGTTGCGCAGTACGCGGTTGCGCTCCACGACGGTGGTCGTACCTAGGCCGGGGAATGTCTGTACGGTTTCGTTCATACGAGCTCCAAGTGAACTGAACGGGGCGGATTCTAGGGTGCAGCAGTGTTGACGTGCTTGTCCATGCTGGGTGTGGCGAATTGGCGCTTTGCTGGGCTATCGTCGGCGGCCTTGCCCCTGCCAGCATCGACCGGACCTGCCATGAAAAGCAAACCTATCCTGAGCCTCGAAGACACCCGCCGCATGGCCGCCGCCGCCGAGGCCGAGGCCTTGAAGAACAGTTGGGCGGTGAGCATCGCCATCGTCGACGACGGTGGCCACTTGCTGTGGCTGCAGCGGCTTGACGGCGCGGCGCCGATCTCGTCGCACATCGCGCCGGCCAAGGCGCGCACGTCCGCACTTGGGCGGCGCGAAAGCCGCATCTACGAAGAGTCCATCAACCAGGGCCGCATGGCCTTCCTGAGCGCGCCCACGCTCGAAGGCATGCTCGAAGGCGGCGTGCCGGTGATGGTGGACGGGCATTGCGTGGGCGCCGTGGGCGTGAGCGGCGTGAAGTCGACAGAAGACGCGCAGGTCGCGCGCGCGGGCATTGCGGCGCTGCGTTGAGTCAAGGCCTCGCGCGCACTGCGTCGGTGTCGGCGCGGGTCGAAAAATGAAGCAGCGCGGCTACAATCCGCCGGTTTACCCGCCCACACCCGCAGCCTAGCGAAACTCCCCACAGGTTTCCCCACCGATACCACCTCGGAGCACAGCTTTTGTGCCCTGAACGGCGGGTTGAGCTGGGTGCGCGAAACCGGAGTTTTTTCTTGCTTCCCGTCCTGCCCCCTGCACTGCTTGCACTCGCTGACGGCACCGTCTTCGTGGGTCACTCGATTGGCGCGCCTGGCGCCACCGTCGGCGAGGTGGTGTTCAACACCTCGCTCAGCGGCTACCAGGAAATCCTGACCGACCCCAGCTACTGCCGCCAGATCGTCACGCTCACCTATCCGCACATCGGCAGCTACGGTGTGAATGACGACGATGTCGAATCAAGCGAGGTGCACGCCGCCGGTTTGATCATCCGCGACCTGCCGCTGCGCAGCTCTAACTTCCGACAGACGCGCACCCTGGCGCAGTACTTGGCAGACGAGGGCACAGTCGCCATCGCCGGCATCGACACCCGCGCGCTGACGCGGCGGCTGCGCACTTTGGGCGCGCAAAACGGCTGCATCAGCGCCTTCCCGGTCGGCACAGTGCTAAGCGACGCGCACCGCACCGAGGCCATCGCAAAAGCACAAGCCGCGCCCTTCATGGCCGGCCTGGACCTGGCCAAAGAGGTGAGCTCGAGCGAGAGCTATGAGTGGCTGGAAACCGAGTGGCAACTCGGCAGTGGCTACGGCCACTTGCAGCGGGCCAGCCACCACGTGGTGGCCTACGACTTTGGCGTCAAGCGCAACATCTTGCGCATGCTCACCAGCCGCGGCTGCCGCGTCACCGTGGTGCCGGCGCAAACGCCTGCGGCCGAGGTGCTGAAGCTGCGCCCCGCCGGTATCTTCCTGAGCAACGGCCCCGGTGACCCCGAGCCTTGCAGCTATGCCATCGAAGCGACGCGCGAGTTGATCGAAACCGGCCTGCCGACCTTCGGCATCTGCCTGGGCCACCAGATCCTGGCACTGGCCTCGGGTGCAAAAACCTTCAAGATGAAGTTCGGCCACCACGGTGCCAACCACCCGGTGAAAGACCTGGACACGGGTCGCGTCAGCATCACCAGCCAGAACCACGGTTTTGCGGTGGATGAGGCCTCGCTGCCCGCCAACTTGCGGCCCACGCATGTCTCGCTCTTTGACGGCACGCTGCAAGGCCTGGCGCGCACCGACCGCCCGGCGTTTTGCTTTCAGGGGCACCCGGAAGCGTCGCCCGGCCCGCACGACATCGACTACCTCTTTGACCGCTTCGTGAAGTTGCTTGCCGAGACCCCCCATGCCCAAGCGCGCTGACCTGCACACCGTCCTCATCATCGGCGCGGGCCCGATCATCATTGGCCAGGCCTGCGAGTTCGACTACTCGGGCGCGCAAGCCTGCAAGGCGCTGCGTGAAGAGGGCTACCGCGTGGTGCTGGTCAACAGCAACCCCGCGACGATCATGACCGACCCGCAGATGGCCGATGTGACCTACATCGAGCCCATCACCTGGCAGATGGTTGAAAAGATCATCGCCAAAGAGCGGCCGCTGTGCCCCGGTGGCATGGCGGTGTTGCCCACCATGGGCGGGCAGACGGCGCTGAACTGCGCGCTGGACCTGCACA
>JANMMH010000301.1:0-5396 GCA_031373055.1 Rubrivivax sp.
ACGCGGCGTGCCGGCGTCGGCGCGCGCGTAGAGCGTGACGGCACCACGGCGTGACTCGATGGTCACCGTGTCGCCAGGTGTCGCACCCAGGTCCGCCAAGTCCAGCGGGTGGATCGACGCCACCGGGTCGGGCTCCAGCGCATCCAGCACGCCAGCACGGCGCGTCATGCTGCCGGTGTGCCAATGCTCCAACTGGCGCCCGGTGATCAGCACCAGCGGGTACTCGGCATCGGGCCGCTCGTCGGCCGGGATGATGTCGGCCGGCACAAAGCGCGCGCGGCCACCCTCGCGTGGAAAGTTATCGACAAAGACGACCGGGTCGCCGGGGTCGCCTTCGTTGACGCAGGGGTAGGTGACCGCATGCTCGGCGTCCAGCCGCGCCCAGGTGATGCCGCCGATGCTGGGCATGGTGCGGCGCATCTCGTCGAAGACTTCGCTCACATGCCCGTAGTTCCAGCTCAGGCCCAGTTTTTGGGCCATCTGCTGAATGATCCACAGGTCTTGTTTGGCCTCACCCGGCGGGTTGATGGCCTGGCGGCCCATCTGCACCAGGCGGTCGGTGTTGGTGAAGCTGCCGTCCTTTTCGGGGAAGGCGCTGGCCGGTAGCACCACGTCGGCGAGGTAGGCCGTTTCTGTCAAGAAGATGTCTTGCACGACCAGGTGTTCAAGAGCCGCCAGGCAGCTGCGCGCGTGGTTGGCGTCGGGGTCGCTCATGGCTGGGTTCTCGCCCATGACGTAGAGGCCGCGCACGTCGCCGTGTTCAATGGCGTGCATGACTTCCACCACCGTGAGGCCGGGCGTGTCATCCAGCGTGCCGGGGGCGAGCTTCCAGGCGGCTTCAAACGTCGCGCGCGTGGTGGCGTTGCTGACATGCTGGTAGTCGGGGAACATCATCGGGATCAAGCCCGCGTCCGACGCGCCCTGCACGTTGTTCTGGCCACGCAGCGGGTGCAGCCCCGTGCCGGGGCGACCGATCTGGCCCGTCATCAGCGCCAATGCGATGAGACAGCGCGCGTTGTCGGTGCCGTGCACATGCTGGCTGATGCCCATGCCCCACAGGATCATGGAAGCCTTGCTTGTGGCGTACAATCGCGCCACCTCGCGCAGTTCGTCAGCCTCAATACCGCAGATCGGCGCCATCAACTCAGGCGTGTAGCCCTCGACGTTCTTGCGCAGCTCCTCATAGCCAATCGTGCGGCTGTCGATGAAGGCTTGGTCGACCAGGCCTTCGGTGACGATGACGTTCATCATCGCGTTGAGCATGGCCACGTCGGTGTCGGGCTTGAACTGCAAGTAGCGGTGCGCGAGGCGCGCCATGTCCGAGCGCCGCGGGTCGCAGACGATGAGCTTGGTGCCGGTCTTCACGGCGTTCTTGATCCAGGTGGCACCCACCGGGTGGTTCACCGTGGGGTTGGCGCCGATGACGATGACGACCTCGGCCTTCATCACGTCCATCACCGGGTTGCTGACCGCGCCCGAGCCGATGCCTTCAAGCAGCGCCACCACCGACGAGGCATGGCACAGCCGCGTGCAGTGGTCGACGTTGTTGCTGCCAAAACCGGTGCGCACGAGTTTCTGGAAAAGATAAGCCTCCTCGTTGCTGCCTTTGGCCGAGCCAAAACCGGCGAGCGACTTCTTGCCATGGGTGTCGCGGAGGTCGCGCAACTTGCCGCCGGCCAAGGCCAGGGCTTCGTCCCAGCTCGCTTCGCGGAAGACCTCCATCACACGCGTCGGGTCCATCGCAGCGCTGGCGTCCTTGGCCACGCCCGCGCGGCGGATCAGCGGCTTGGTCAAGCGCTGCGGGTGATGCGCGTAGTCAAAACCGTAGCGACCTTTGACGCACAAACGGCCTTCATTCGCCGGGCCATCGCGGCCTTCGACGAAGAGAATCTTGTCGTCCTTAACGTTGTAGGTGAGCTGACAGCCCACGCCGCAATACGGGCACACCGAGGCGACTTGTCTGTCGGGCACGGCCAGAGCCACTTCGCGCGCCGGCATCAAGGCGCCCGTCGGGCAGGCCTGCACGCATTCGCCACAGGCCACACAGGTGGACGCCCCCATGGCATCGTCCATGTCGAACACGATCTTGGCGTCTTCACCCCGGAAGGCCAGGCCGATGACGTCGTTGACCTGCTCGTCGCGGCAGGCGCGCAGGCAGCGTGTGCACTGAATGCAGGCGTCCAGGTTGACGGCAATCGCCGGGTGCGAGAGATCGCTAACGACTGAAGCACGCGCAGCAAAACGCGGTTTGCCAACGCCTATCTTCGCGGCCCAGGCGTCGACCTCGTTGTGCCGCGTGTGCGCCTTTTCGGGCATATCGGCGAGCAGCAACTCAAGCACGAGTTGCTGGGACTTGACGGCGCGTTCGCTGTCGCTGGTGACCACCATGCCCGCCGTGGGCGCGCGGCAGCACGACGCCGCCAACACGCGCTCGCCTTTGACTTCGACCATGCAGGCGCGGCAGTTGCCCACGGGGTCCAGGCCATCTTTGTGGCACAGGTGCGGGATCGCCACACCTTCACGCTGCGCAATCGTCAGCAGCGTTTCACCGGCGTGGCCACTGACCTCGCGGCCGTTGAGTTGGAAGTGAATCGGGGCGGGCACGGGAGCGACAGCGAAATCAGGCGAGTTCATGGGGAAAGTATTTGATCACGCAGTCCACGGGGTTGGGCGCGGCTTGGCCTAGTCCGCAGATCGATGCGTCCCGCATCACGGTTGAAAGGTCGGCCAGCAGTTCGACATCCCACTTCGCCTGCTCGATCAGTGCTGAGGCCTTGGCCGTGCCGTTGCGACACGGCGTGCACTGCCCACAGGACTCATGCTTGAAGAACCGCATCATGTTGCGCGCCGCATCGCTGGCCGTGTCTTGATGCGAAAGCACGATCACCGCCGCCGAGCCGATGAAGCAGCCGTAGGGCTGCAAGGTGTCGAAGTCCAGCGGAATGTCGTTCATGGTCGCCGGCAAGATGCCACCCGACGCACCACCCGGCAGGTAGGCGTAAAAGCGGTGGCCGTCCTGCATGCCGCCGCAGTATTCGTCGATCAACTCTTGAATGGTGATGCCCGCCGGCGCGAGCTTCACGCCAGGCTTGGCCACACGACCCGAGACCGAGAACGAGCGCAGGCCTTTGCGGCCGTGGCGGCCTTGCTCGGCAAACCACTCGCCGCCTTTCTCCACCAGCTCGCGCACCCAGACCAACGTCTCGAAGTTGTGCTCCAGCGTGGGCCGCCCGAAGAGGCCGACGTGCGCCACGTAGGGCGGCCGCAGTCGCGGCAAGCCACGTTTGCCTTCGATCGATTCGATCATCGCGGACTCTTCGCCGCAGATGTAGGCGCCAGCACCACGGCGCAGGTGGATCGTCGGCAGGTTCGGCATCGCGGCTTGCAGCTTCTTGATTTCCAGCGTGAGCATCTCGCGGCAGCCGTGGTATTCATCGCGCAGGTAGACGTAGATCTGCGCGATGCCCACGGCCCAGGCAGCTATCAGCATGCCCTCTAAAAATCGGTGCGGATCTTGTTCAAGTAGCGCGCGGTCTTTGAAGGTGCCGGGCTCACCTTCGTCGATGTTCACCGCCATCAATCGCGGCGCGGGCTCGGCGCGCACGATGCGCCACTTGCGCCCGGCGGGGAAGCCCGCGCCGCCCAGGCCGCGTAAGCCAGCCACTTCCAGTGGCTTGATGATGTCTTCGACATCGCGCGCGCCGCTGAGGCATTGTTCGAGCAGTTGATAGCCGCCCGCTTGACGGTAGGCAGCGTGGTCGATGACGCCGGCGTTCATGGCTACCGGGTGGCGTGAGTCGCCTGCCGCCACGGCGCGCGCGATGCTGTCAACTTGCGCGTTAGCAATCGGGTGCTGCCCAACCACCGCCACCGGTGCCTGCTCGCAGCGGCCCACACAAGGCGCGGCAATGACACGCACCTCGCGCCCCAGCAGCACGGGCAGTTTGGCCAGCAATGCTTGCGCGCCGGCCAGCTCACACGAGAGCCCGTCGCACACGCGCACGGTCAAGGCTGCGGGTGCGGCGTCGCCTTCCTTGACGATGTCGAAGTGGTGATAGAACGACGCGACTTCATAGACCTCGGCCTGCGCCAGACGCATCTCTTGCGCCAGTGCCGCCAGGTGCGTGGCCGAGAGATGGCCGAAGCGGTCTTGAATCAAGTGCAGGTGCTCGATCAACAGGTCGCGCTGGCGCGACGCGCCGCCCAGCAGTGCCTGCACTTGCGCCAGCGCCTCAGGCTCGACGCCGCGGCCTTTGGGCATTTGGCGCTTGCGCTCGCGTGTCGAGGCCGCAGCGGCAGCAACGGCAATGGGGATGACTCGGCTCATAGGTACGGTCCAAGGTGGGGCAGCGCCAGGCGCAGCCCGTCAAATGACGTGTTCGCTGCGCAGCAGCTCGATCTGCTCCGTGCTGTAGCCCAGCTGGTGCAACACCTCGTCGGTGTGTTCGCCCAGCAGCGGCGAGCGCGTCACTTCGGTGGCACTGTCGCTCATCTTGATGGGATTGCCCACCGTGAGATAACGCCCACGCGTAGGGTGGTCAACTTCCACCAGCGTGCCGCTTTCATGCAGCGAGGCGTCGGCGGCGATCTCTTTCATGGACAAGATGGGGCCGCACGGAATGTGGCGCGCGTTCAAGATGTCCATGGCCTCGAACTTGGTCTTGGTTTTGGTCCAGGCCTCGATGCGCGCAAAGATCGGCTTCAGATGCAAGAGCCGCGCCTGCGGCGTGGCGTAGGCCTCATCCATCACCCAGCCGGGCTCGCCGATGACGTCGCACACCGCCGGCCACACGCCTGATTGCGTGATGAAGTAGATGTAGGCGTTGGGGTCGGTCTCCCAGCCTTTGCACTTCAGGATCGAGCCCGGCTGGCCGCCGCCCGAGGCATTGCCCGCGCGCGGCACGGCGTCGCCAAACTTGCCGTCGGGGTACTGCGGGTACTCGTGCATGGTGTGCGTGCGGTCCAGCCGCTGCTGGTCTTGCAGCTTGACGCGGCACAGGTTGAGCACAGCGTCTTGCATAGGTGCGAGCACCTTCTGGCCGCGGCCCGTGCTGTGGCGCTGGTGCAGCGCGGCCACGATGCCCAAGGCCAGATGTAAGCCTGTTCCCGAGTCACCGATCTGCGCGCCGGTGACCATCGGCGGGCCGTCGTCAAAACCCGTGGTCGACGCCGCACCACCGGCGCATTGCGCCACGTTTTCGTAGACCTTGCAGTCTTCGTAAGGCCCGGGGCCGAAGCCTTTGACCGACGCCAGAATCATGCGTGGGTTGAGCTGCTGGATGTGCTCCCAGGTGATGCCCATGCGATCCAGCGCGCCGGGCGCGAAGTTCTCCACCAGCACGTCGCAAGTCTTGATCAGCGTGTCGAGCACCTCGCGGCCTTTGGCCTTCTTGGTG
>JANMMH010000595.1:0-4158 GCA_031373055.1 Rubrivivax sp.
CGCCGGTTCAGCTGCGCCCTTCTTCGACCGCGTGGCAGGCCACCTGCACACCGTTGATCGCGAGCAGCTTGGGCCGTTCGGCTGAGCAGCGTGCATTCGCCAGCGGGGCAGCGCGGGTGAAACGCGCAACCGGTCGGTGGGTTCAACGGATTCGGCACCTCGCCTTGCACCGGCGTGCGCGAGCGCCCACTCATGTGCATGTCGGGAATGGCGTCGAGCAGCATGCGCGTATAGGGGTGGCGTGGCCGCGCGAAGAGCTCGGCCTTGGCCGAGAGCTCGACCAGGCGACCAAGGTACATCACGCCCACATCGTCGCTGACATGGCGCACCACCGCCAGGTTGTGCGAGATGAAGAGGTAGGTCAGGCCGCGGCTGCGCTGCAAGTCCTTCATGATGTTGAGCACCTGCGCCTGCACCGAGACATCCAGCGCCGACGTCGGCTCGTCACACACCAGGAACTCGGGCTGCGTGGCCAGCGCGCGCGCGATCGAAATGCGTTGGCGCTGGCCGCCGGAGAACTGGTGCGGGAACTTCTCGCCGTCGGCCGCGGCCATGCCCACCGATTGCAGGAGCTCGGCGACGCGCGCGCGCACGTCGTCAGCGCTCGTGATGAGGCCGTGCTCGCGCAAGGGCTCGGCCACGATGTCCAGCACTTTCCAGCGCGGATTCAGACTCGCATACGGGTCCTGGAAGATCATCTGCATGCGTTTGCGCAGCGTGCGCAACTCGCCCGCCTTGCGCGACAGGTCGGTGGCTTGGCCGTCGAAGACCACCGTGCCGCGCGTCGGTTCATACAAGCCGACAAGCAAGCGCGCGACCGTGCTCTTGCCGCAGCCTGATTCACCCACCAAGGCCAGCGTGCGGCCGCGTTCGATGTTGAACGAGACACCGTCCACCGCATGCACAAACTGGCGCGGCTTGCGCTCGACCACGCGGTTGAGCCAAGGCGCCGAGACATCGAACGTCTTGGCCAGATCCAGCACTTGCACTAGGGGCTTGGTCATGATCGCGGTCATGCCGGCACCTCGGCCGGCACGACGCGCCAGCAGGCCGCGCGCGTCGGCCCGGCGTTGATGAGGTCGGGCCTGTCGATGCGGCAGCGCTCCATCACATGCGGGCAGCGCGGATTGAACGCGCAGCCTTGGGGAATGGCGTTCAAGCGCGGCATCGCGCCGTCGATCTGCAGCAGGCGCTCACGGTCCTCGTCCATCGCCGGGATGGAGCCCATCAGCCCCACGGTGTAGGGGTGCGAAGGCCGGTGGATGACATCGTGCACCGGCCCGATCTCGGCCACGCGCCCGGCATAGAGCACGGCCACGCGGTCGCAGGTCTCGGCGATGACGCCCATGTCGTGCGTGACGAGCATCACCGCCGCGCCGTGGTCTTTGCACAGGCGCTTGAGCAAGGCAATGATTTGCGCCTGGATCGAGACGTCGAGCGCCGTGGTCGGCTCGTCGGCGACGATGAGCTTGGGTTCGGCGGCCAGCGCCAGCGCGATCACTACCCGCTGACGCATGCCGCCGCTGAACTGGTGCGGGTACTGATCGAAGCGCTGCTCGGCGGCCTGGATGCCGGTCTCTTGCAGCAAGCGGATCGCGCGCGCGCGCGCTTCTTCAGCGCTCACCGGCAAGTGCGTCAGGATCGTCTCGATGAGCTGTTGCCCGATGGTGTAGAGCGGGTTCAGCGAGGTCAGCGGGTCCTGAAAGATCGCCCCAATCTGGCGGCCACGAATAGTGCGCATCTGCGCGTACGGTAGGTTGTCGATGCGCTTGCCTTCAAGCAGGATTTCGCCGCTGGCAATGCGGCCTGGTGGCTCCAGCAAGCCGATGATCGCCGCGCCCGTGAGCGACTTGCCAGCACCCGACTCACCGACCACGCCGAGGATTTCGCCAGGTGCGATCTCAAACGAGATGTCATCCAGCGCCAAGAGCGTGCCACGGCGTGTCGGGAACTCCACCCGCAGGTGGCGTACTTCAAGCAAGGGTGCGGTCATGTTCAACGTTAGCGAGGGTGGTCAACGTAGACGGGGGTTGAGCGCGTCACGCAACCAGTCACCCAGCAAGTTCACCGACAAGGCGATGAGCACCAGCATGATTCCGGGGAAGATGGTGATCCACCATTCACCCGAGAAGAGAAAGTCATTGCCGACGCGGATCAAGGTGCCCAGCGACGGTGAGGTTGGCGGCACGCCCACGCCCAGGAACGACAGCGTCGCCTCGGTGAGGATGGCGGCCGCGACTTGAATCGTCGCCAGCACCAGCACCGGCCCCAACACGTTGGGCAGCACATGGCGCAGCATGATGCGATGCGGCGCGACGCCGATGACGCGCGCGGCCTGCACGTATTCCTTGTTGCGCTCGACCAGCGTCGAGCCGCGCACCGTGCGCGCGTACTGCACCCAGCCGGTGAGCGAGATGGCAATCACGAGCACGCCAAAGGCCAGGGTGTCGTGTGCATTGGGGAACATGGCACGGCCCACGCCGTCGATGAGCAGCGCAATAAGGATCGACGGGAAGGACAGCATCACGTCGCATACACGCATGATGAAAGCGTCGATCTTGCCGCCGGCAAAACCCGAGAGCAGCCCGAGGCTCACGCCCACCACCACCGAGATCAACACTGCGGCCAGACCCACCAGCAGCGAGATGCGCGCGCCGTACATCAGCGCCGAGAGAATGTCGCGGCCCTGGTCGTCGGTGCCCAGCAGGTAGGCGCGGCTGCCGCCTTCCGACCACGCTGGCGGCAAGCGCGCGTCTGAGAGATTCAACGTGGCCAGATCGAAAGGGTTGTAGGGCGCGACCCAGGGCGCGAATAACGAACAAAAGACGCATACAGCGGCGATGGCCGCAGCCACCATCGCCGTGGGCGAGTTTTTGAAACTGTGCCAGACGTCGCCGTCGAGAAAACGCGCGAATGCGCCGTTAGCGCCGTGTGCTGCGGGGATGGGTTGGTTCATGGCGTCAATGCCCGCCCGCAGGCTTTTCTATGCGCAAGCGCGGGTCGACGGCAAAGTACAGCAGGTCGACGACGAGGTTGACGATGACGAAGATCAACGCGATCAGACAAAGGTACGCGGCCATCACCGGCACGTCGGCAAACTGCACCGCCTGGATGAAGAGGAAGCCCATGCCCGGCCACTGAAACACCGTCTCGGTGATGATGGCAAAGGCGATGATGGAGCCGAGTTGCAAGCCGGTGATGGTGATGACCGGCACCAAGGTGTTCTTCAGCGCGTGGCCGAAGTACACCGCGCGGTCTTCAAGGCCACGGGCGCGCGCGAACTTGACGTAGTCGGTACGCAGCACCTCCAGCATCTCGGCGCGCACCAGGCGCAAGATCAAGGCGAGCTGGAACACCGACAACGTGATCGCCGGCAGGATGAGATGTTTCCAGCCGTCTGCATTGAGGAAACCGGTCGTCCAGGCGCCCAGAGTTACAACCTCGCCGCGGCCGAAACTGGGCAGCCACTTCAGCGTCACGGCGAAGATCAGGATCAACAGGATGCCGATGAGGAAAGTCGGCAGCGACACCCCCAAGAGCGACAGCGTCATCACCAGTTGCGAGCCAAAGCGCCCACGGCGCAGCGCCGCGTAAACGCCCAGCGGCACACCGGCGACGAGCGCAATGACGGCCGCGGCGAGCGACAGCTCCAGCGTCGCCGGGAAGCGCTCGATGATCAGCGTCGAGACCTTGCGCCCCTGGCGAAGGCTCAACCCGAACTCGCCCTGCAATGCGTTGCCCACAAAGCGCGTGAACTGCACCGGAAACGCCTGGTCCAGCCCGAGGTCTTTGCGTAGCGCGTCACGTTGATCCTGCGTCGCGTCTTGCCCAAGCAGGCTGGTGACGGGGTCACCCACGTACTGGAACAACATGAACGCCAGAAAAGACACCGTGAGCATGACCACGATGGCTTGGGCGAGGCGGCGAAGGATGAAAACCAGCATCGTGGTGGTGTCGCAGTCGGACTGTGGGCAGTGATTTCAAAGGCCCGTCGAGGACGGCGAAATCTGCGCGCGACCCAAGCTGTGCATGTTGGCGGCTTTGACACTTCGCCGCAAACGGGAAACACCCGAGGCAGCAGTGCCGCGCCGTGTGCGACGCACGCGAGTCGGGCGCAAAAAAGCCGCCCCGAGGGGCGGCTTTCGCATACACATCAAA
>JANMMH010000352.1:0-2438 GCA_031373055.1 Rubrivivax sp.
GCTCGAACAACTCGTTCAATCTGCTGGCCAGCGACGACGAATGGACCTCGCCGATCATGGCCGAAGTCGGAATCAATGGCCTGGGCGAACGCGCCGGCAACTGCTCGCTCGAAGAGGTGGTGATGGCGCTGCGCACGCGGCGCGACTACTTTGGCCTGGAGCTTGCCATCGACACCACGCACATCGTGCCCGCCTCGCGCCTGGTGAGCCAGACCACCGGCTTTGTGGTGCAACCCAACAAGGCGGTGGTGGGTGCGAATGCTTTCGCCCACGCCTCGGGCATCCACCAAGACGGCGTGCTCAAAGCGCGCGACACCTACGAAATCATGCGTGCCGAAGACGTGGGCTGGGCCGCCAACAAGATCGTGCTGGGCAAGCTTTCTGGCCGCAACGCCTTCAAGCAGCGCTTGCTCGAGCTTGGCATCGCCACCGAGTCCGAAGGTGAGGTCAACGCTGCCTTCGCGCGCTTCAAAGACCTGGCCGACCGCAAGAGCGAGATCTTTGATGAGGACATCATTGCGCTGGTCTCCGACGAGAGCGTGACCAGCGAACATGAGCATTACCGCTTGCTAGCCTTGTCGCAGCATTCGGAAACCGGCGAGCGCCCGCAAGCCAGCGTGGCGTTCGCCATCGGCGAGGAAGAAGTGCACACGCAAAGCGACGGCAACGGCCCCGTCGACGCCAGCCTCAAGGCCATCGAGTCGCGCGTCAAAAGTGGTGCCGAGTTGATGCTCTATTCCGTCAACGCCATCGCCTCGGGCAGCACCGAGTCGCAGGGGGAGGTGACTGTGCGCCTGCAGCTCGGCGGGCGTGTTGTCAACGGCGTGGGCGCCGACCCCGACATTGTGGTGGCCTCGGCCAAGGCCTATCTCGCGGCACTCAACAAGCTGCACAGCAGGCTTGAGCGCGTGGCCGCGCAGGGTTAACTTAGGGTCTTCACCAATTCTGCACGTGGAACTTCAAATGAGCCGCGCAAGTTGATGAATTTAATGATTTCTTCGGTTATCCTCGCGCCCGGCTGCTATCAAGGACCACGTGCACACGATGTTCAAGTTCTTCAAGAAGACAAGCCCGGGCCTCGCGGTGTGCGTCGCCTCGCTGGTGTTGCTTGCCAGCAGCAGCGCAGCCTGGGCGGCAGCTGCTTCCAAGCCCTCAGTCAAATTCCACAATAGCCAAATCGGGGCTCAACAGGCGGCCAAGCACAAAGCCAGCAAAGTTGTCACCAAGCGCAAGCTGAAAGCGCGTGCGGTGCCCGAGCGGCCATCGGTGGGCCAGCTCACGGGACTGCATCTCATTGCCGACCCGCTGGACTTGAAGTCGGCCGTGGCCCTGGTCATTGACCAAGACACCAACGAAGTGCTGTTGAGCAAGAACCCGCAGGCCGTGCTGCCCATCGCCTCGATCACCAAGCTCATGACGGCGGTGGTCGTCGCCGATGCCAAGCTTTCGATGGACGAGTTGCTGGAGGTCAGTGCCATCGACCCGGCCGACACCGGCAAAACCAGCCGCTCGAGGCTGAAGGTCGGTGCGCAGCTGCCGCGCGGCGAAATGATGCACTTGGCCTTGATGGCCTCAGAGAACCGTGCCGCCCATGCGCTTGGACGTTATTACCCGGGCGGCATGAGCGCTTTTGTGGCGGCGATGAACCGCAAGGCTACCGAGCTGGGCATGTCCGATACGCGCTACGTGGAGCCGACGGGGCTGTCGAGCCAGAACCGTTCAAGCGCGCGTGACCTCAGTGTGCTGGTGAAAGCGGCGATGAACTACCCGCAAATCCGTGAGCTCTCGACCAGTCTCGACACGTCGGTCGCCGTGGGCGCCAAACAAGTCCAATTCCGCAATACCAACGGCTTGGTGCGCAGTGCCAGCTGGGACATCGGCCTGCAGAAAACCGGCTACATCAGCGAAGCCGGCCGCTGCGTGGTGATGCAGGCCAGCTTGGCCGGGCGCAAGCTGATCATGGTGCTGCTTGATTCGGCGGGCAAATACTCACGCATGGGTGACGCCGAGCGCATTCGCAACTGGCTGGTCGAGACACGGCTGGCGCCTGCGGCCGTGCTGCCGAAAATCTGAGCCTGCGCCGCGCGCTGGCTCAGCGCGCGCGGTAGCCCAGCGCGCCCGAGATCTGCGCGGCCGTGGCGACGACGCGCTCAAGCCAGGCTTCTTCCAGACGGTCGGCCGGTGAGGACACCGATAAACCGGCCACCAAGCTGCCCTGGTCGTCGAAGATGCCCGCCGCCATGCAGCGCACACCGAGCTCAAGCTCTTCGTCGTCGCGCGCGTGGCCCCGGCTGCGCACGATTGCCAGTTCACGCTCCAGCTGCGCCAGGTCGGTGATGCTGTTGCGCGTGTGGCCGGTGAGGCCCGTGCGCGTGGCGTAAGCGCGCACGCGTTGCGCGTCGTCGTGGGCGAGGAAGAGCTTGCCTACCGAGGTCAAG
>JANMMH010000403.1:0-2170 GCA_031373055.1 Rubrivivax sp.
CCGCCCGGGCGCTTCATCTCGGCGAACATGAAGTCTTTGATGTCGACGATGGACGGCACCGCATCTTTGGCGTTGCCGAAAAATTCCAGGCACACCGTGCGCACATGCGGTGGCATGCGGTGCACGAGCCAGCGCGCGCTGGTGATGAGGCCGTCGCAGCCTTCCTTTTGCACGCCGGGCAGGCCGGCCAGGAACTTGTCGGTGACGTCTTTGCCCAGGCCTTCTTTACGGAACACGCTGCCGGGGATGTCGAGTCTTTCCGTGCGCTCCAACTTTTGTCCTGAGGCGTCAAAGTACTTCAGCTCGAAGCTGGCGACTGGCGCGTCGTGGATCTTGCCCAGGTTGTGGTTCAGCCTTGTCACTTCGAGCCACTTGGCCTCGGGCGTGACCATGCGCCACGACACCAGGTTGTCCAGCGCGGTGCCCCACAACACGGCCTTCTTGCCGCCAGCGTTCATGGCGATATTGCCGCCGATGCACGAGGCTTCGGCCGAGGTCGGGTCGACCGCGAAGACCTGGCCGGCACGGTCGGCGGCGTCGGCCACGCGCTGCGTCACCACACCGGCTTCGCTCCACACGGTGGCCACTTTGTGCGCCACGCCGGGGATCTCAAGCCACTCCACCTCGCTCATGGCTTCGAGCTTTTCGGTGTTGATGACCGCGCTCTTCCACGTCAGCGGCACCGCGCCGCCCGTGTAGCCGGTGCCGCCGCCGCGCGGGATGATGGTCAGGCCGAGTTCGATGCAGCCGGCCACCAGCGCCGCCATCTCGGCTTCGCTGTCGGGCGTCAAGATCACGAAGGGGTACTCGACGCGCCAGTCGGTGGCGTCGGTGACGTGCGAGACGCGCGAAAGGCCGTCGAACTTGATGTTGTCCTTGGCGGTGGTGCGCCCGAGCACGCGCTTGGCTAGTTTGCGAAGGTCCCACACGGCGCGAAAGTGCGCGGAGAAGGCTTCGACGGCTTTGGAGGCAGCGTCGAGCAGCTCGCCCACCAGCGCGTCGCGCTGCGCGTCTGCGCCTGGCGTGCGGCGCTTGCCGACTTCGGCCAAGCGGTGGTGCAGCGCGTCGGTGAGCATGTGCCGGCGTTTGGGGTTGTCGAGCAAATCCTCTTCCAGATAAGGATTGCGCTGCACGACCCATATGTCACCCAGCACCTCGTAGAGCATGCGCGCCGAGCGCCCCGTGCGGCGCTCGTCGCGCAGCTGCTGCAGCAGGGTCCACGCGCGGGCCCCGAGCAGCCGCAGCACGATCTCGCGGTCGGAAAACGAGGTGTAGTTGTAGGGGATTTCGCGCAGGCGTGAGGCCTGGCCGGGCTCGTCGGCGCGCTGCGCCGCGAGCAGGGGTGTGGGTGCATTCATAGGCAGCGCTCGATGCTACCGCAGTGCAACATAAAGGGAGGAACACCAGCGGGGTATTCACCGGTGCCCAAGGGCTGCCATCCATGACAGAAACGCAACTGTCACAAAGCTGCGCCAGCATGCACAGCTTTGCCACTCGAAATTCAATGGAGCACGCATGAAGTACGCACTCAAAACCAAACTCGCGCCGCTGGCCGTGATGGCCCTTTTTTCATTGCCCGCGCAAGCCCAGACCGAAATCACGTGGTGGCATTCCATGGGCGGCGCCTTGGGCGAATGGGTCAACGGCCTGGCGAGCGACTTCAACTCGCGGCAAAAGGACTACAAGGTCACCGCCGTCTTCAAGGGCACCTACGACGAGAGCTACACCGCCGCGATGGCCGCCTTTCGAGCCGGCAACGCGCCGCACATCGTGCAGATTTTTGAGGTCGGCACAGCGACCATGATGTCGGGCAAAGGCGCCATCAAGTCGGTCACCGCGTTGATGAAGGAAGCCGGCGTGAAGTTCGACCCCAAGGTCTACGTGCCGGCAGTGGGCGGCTACTACACGGCGCCGAACGGCGAGATGATGAGCCTGCCTTTCAACAGCTCGACCACCGTCTTCCACTACAACAAGGACGCCTTCAAGGCTGCCGGCATCGACACCGAGTCGCCGCCCAAGACCTGGCCCGAAGTGGCGCTGGCTGCGGCCAAGCTCAAGGCCAGTGGCCACAAGTGCCCCTTCACCACCAGTTGGCAAAGCTGGACGCAGCTAGAAAGCTTCTCCGCCTGGCACAACGTCGAGTTCGCGACCAAACGAAATGGCTTCAACG
>JANMMH010000433.1:0-2287 GCA_031373055.1 Rubrivivax sp.
GCGAAGGTGAAGGCGGCGGGCACGGCCAGCAGCGTCACCAATGCCGAAACCCAGACGCTGTTCCACAGCGAATCGAGCAAGGCCGGGGTTTTGGCGTAGCTGATGAAGTTCGTAAGTGCGACGAAGTTGCCGTCGGCGTCCTGCACGGCCTTGAGCAGGATGGCGGCTAGCGGGGCGGCGAGAAAGGCTAACAGGACAAGTGCGATGACAGCGATGGCGGCGGCGGCGATGAGGTCGGCGGCCGTGCGGACCTGGCGGGTAGTCTTGCTACCTCCCCCTGGCAGGGGTAGGGCAGGGGAGGGGGTTGAATGCATCGCAACCACGCCAGCTCAAGCAAACAAGCGCAGCCGCTCAGGCAGCAACCGCAGCGGCAGCCGCCCACCCACTTCCAACTGCTGCTCGGCCAAAAAGTTCAGCGACAAATACACCGTCAAGCGGTGTTCGCCCAGCGCCGCTGAGGCCACACGCACCAGGCAGTACGAGCCCAGGAATTCGATCTTCTCGATGACCGCATCAAAGACATTGCTGTCACCCGCTGCAATCGGCCGCGCCAGCACGTCCTCGGGCCGCAAGTACAGCTTCAGTGGCTGGCCCGCCGCGCAGTCGTGTTCGCATTGAAAACTCGTACTACCAACCACCACACGCCCGGGCCCGTCGGCCAGCGCAGGCAGTACATTCACCCGCCCCACAAAGTCGGCCACAAAGGCCGTGGCGGGCTCGCGGTAGACCTGCATGGGCGTGCCTACCTGCTCGATCACACCCTGATTCATGACGACGATGCGGTCGGCCACCGACAGCGCTTCTTCCTGGTCATGCGTGACCATGATGGTGGTGACGCCGAGCTTGCGCTGCAGGCTGCGGATTTCCTGGCGCAGGTGCACGCGCACGATGGCGTCCAGCGCCGAGAGTGGCTCGTCCAGCAATAACAATCCCGGTGAGGTGGCAAGGGCGCGCGCCAAGGCGATGCGCTGCTGCTGCCCGCCCGAGAGTTGCGCCGGGTCTTTGCGCTCGCTGCCGGGCAGGCCGACTAAGGCCACAAGCTCGCTGACACGCGCGTGAATCTTCTCGCGCGGCGTCTTGCGGTTGACCAGCCCGTAGGCCACGTTGTCGGCCACGGTCAGGTTGGGAAAGAGCGCGTACGACTGGAACACGATGCCGTAGTCACGCTGCGCCGGCGGCAGCCGCGAGATGTCGCGTCCGGCTTGCTCAATGCGCCCGGCGCTCTGCGTTTCCAGCCCCGCGATGATGCGCAGCAAGGTCGTCTTGCCGCAGCCCGACGGGCCCAGGAAACAAACGAACTCGCCCTTGGTGATGCTGAGCTCGATGTCCCTAAGTGCACTGAAGCCGCCGAAGGTCTTGCTAACCCCCGACAGCTCTAGAAAGTTCACCACACCAGCTGCGCCGCGTCAGCGCCGGTTCAACGCTTTTCGGACTTGCCGTTGTAGCGCTTGGTCCACTCGGCCAACACGCGCTCGCGGCCGGCGGCGACGGCGGTGAAGTCCATCTTCACCAATCGCGCTTCGTAGTCCTTGGGCACATTGGCCAAAGGTGCGGCAACACCAGGCTGCGCGGTGATGGCGAAGTTCTTGCCGTACAGCAGCATCGCGTCTTTGCTCGACGCCCAGTCGGCGAGCTTCTTGGCGGCATCAAGCTTCTTCGTGCCTGCGTGGATGGCAAAGGCTTCGAGGTCCCAGCCCAGGCCCTCTTTGGGGAAGACGAGGTCGATCGGTGCCCCCTTCGCCTTGTTGGCGTTGGCCCGGTACTCGAACGAGATGCCGACGACGAATTCGCCCGCAGCGGCCATGTTGCAAGGCTTGGAGCCCGAGTGCGTGTACTGCGCGATGTTCTCGTGCAGCGCGTCCATGTACTTCCAGCCGCCGCCTTTGCCGTCGTTGTCGCCCCACAGCGTGAGCCAGGCCGTGACGTCGAAGAAGCCGGTGCCGCTGGAGGCTGGGTTGGGCATCACCACCTGGCCTTTGAATTCGGGCTTGAGCAAGTCTTTCCAGGTTTCGGGTTTGGTGATGTTGCGCTTCTTGGCTTCCACGGTGTTGAAGCACACGGTGGCACCCCAAACGTCCATGCCGAACCAGGCGGGCGGATTTTTCTTGTCGCGGTACTGGCTCATGATGGCGTCAAGATTCAGCGGCGCGTAGGGGATGAGCATGCCGTTCTTGTCCAGCAGCGCCAGGCTCGACGCGGCCACGCCCATCACCGCGTCGGCCTGCGGGTTGGCCTTCTCGGCCAGCAGCTTGGCGGTGATGACGCCGGTGCTGTCACGCACCCACTT
>JANMMH010000456.1:0-1654 GCA_031373055.1 Rubrivivax sp.
GCGTCCAGGCTCTGCACGGTCGCGATGGCGCTGCCGGCATAGATCGGGCGCTCGAAGGTATCTTCATGAGTGGGCTCCTGTATTGCGGTTTCAGACCAAGGTGGGCGCTGGCGCGGCCGCAGCGGCCGCCGCAACCTGCGCAGCGGGCAGGCGCTTGGCCGACGAAGTCGTCATCACCAGCGCCTGGCCGTCGATCACCACCGTCTCGCCGACGCGGCAGATCGTGTCGAGCGTGACGCGGCGGCGCGCCAGGTCGATCGCGCTGACGCTGACACAGGCATGCACCGTCTGGCCGGGGTGCACCGGGGCGCGGAAGTTGAGCTGCTGGCTGAGGTAGATCGTGCCCGGTCCGGGCAGCCGGTTGGCGACCGCCGCCGAGATCACGCTGGCGGTCAGGAAGCCGTGGGCGATGCGGCCGCCGAAACGTGTCGTCGCGGCGAACTCCTCGTTGATATGCACCGCGTTGTTGTCGCCCGAGACGCCGGCAAAGAGCACGATGTCGGCCTCGGTGATGGTCTTCGAAAACGTCGCCCGCATGCCCAAGTGCAGGTCTTCGACGTCGTGGCCGTTCATCTCATTCATGGTCGTCTCAGAATTGCGTGTCGCTCAAGCCGAGCGTGGTGGCGGCGCCGTGCAGCACCGTGTCGCGCAGCGCGCCGGCTAACGGCAGTACGTGCAGCGCGTAATGGTGCGCCGTGACGCGCTTGGCAGCGAAGAAGTCGGCGTCGGCATCCCCATCGACATCAGCATCGCCGCGCGCCTTCGAGCGGGTCGTCGCGGCAAGGGCGGCGCGTGCCATCAGCCAGCCACCAACCACGGTGCCGCACAGCTTCAGGTAAGGCACGGCGCCCGCTGCGGCGTCGCGCGCCGACATGGCAAGCATGCCCTCGGTGGCGTCGCCCAAGGCGCGCAAACCGACATCCAGCGCGGCGGCCATGCCGGCCAGCGTGGTGTCGCCGGCCTTGCCGATCGCCGCCACCGAATCAGCGTCTGCCACCATGGTGGCGATCAGCCGTTTCATCGCGGCCCCACCGTCGCGGGCCAGCTTGCGCCCGATCAGGTCGTTGGCCTGGATGCCGGTGGTGCCTTCGTAGATCGTCGTGATGCGCGCGTCGCGCAGGTGCTGCGAAGCGCCGGTTTCTTCGATGAAGCCCATGCCGCCGTGGATCTGCACACCGTCGGACGTGATGCCCAGGGCATTCTCGGTGCACCAGCCTTTGACGACCGGTATCAGCAGGTCCACCAGAGTCTGGGCGACTTGCCTCTGCATCGGGTCGGCATGGCCGTGGGCGCGGTCCATCTGGCCGGCGGTGTAGTAGGCCAACGCGCGCATCGCCTCGACGCGGGCCTTCATGTCCATCAGCATGCGGCGCACGTCGGGGTGGCCGATGATCGCTGCGCTGCCCGCGGCGCTTGGGTCAGCGCTACGGCCGAGCGTCTTGCCCTGCACGCGATCGAGCGCGAAGGCGCGCGCCTGCTGGTAGGCGCGCTCCGAGATCGCCACGCCTTCGAGGCCGACGTTCAGGCGCGCGTGGTTCATCATCGTGAACATGCAGGCCAGGCCCTGATGCGGCTCGCCGATCAGCCAACCCACGGCACCCAGGCCTTCGCCGAACGACATCACCGCCGTGGCGCTGCCGTGGATGCCCATTTT
>JANMMH010000471.1:0-1901 GCA_031373055.1 Rubrivivax sp.
GCCACCATGCAAGCCAGCGACTTCGTGCGCAAGTGGCGCGCCGGCTCAGCGGCCGATGAGCTGAACGAACGCGCCGGCGCGCAAGCGCATTTCATCGACCTTTGCCGCGTTCTCGGGGTAATCGAGCCGGGCGACCCCGAGCGCTACTGTTTCGAGCGCGGCGTGACCAAGACGGGTACGGCGAGCACGCGCACCGCGCACCAGCGCACCGAAGCCCTCGACACCGGCGCGCTCATCCCCGCCGGCCTAACGCCAGACGTACGCACACACGCCGAGGCCATCGCCCGCGCCGCGCATCGGCTCGTGCCCCTGCGCGACGCCTGGCTCAACCCACCCGAGTGGACCGATCGTGTGCCCGAAGTCGTGCCGCTGGGCAGGAGCACGTCGCCCTACCCCGACCGCATCCTGGCCAAACCGGGTTTCGAGAAAGAACTCGCCAAGCGCACGCTCACCAATCTCTACAACCAACGCCCGGCCTGGCTCGCGTTAGCCCATGCCACGCTCGACACGGCCGTGGCCACCGCCTATGGCTGGGCCGACTACAGCGCGGCGATGCCCGATGAAGAAATCCTGCGGCGGCTGTTGGCGCTGAACCTGCAACGCAGCGCCAACCCGATCAGACCCTGACGACGGCGCTGCGCCGTGGCTTCAAATCGCAAGATCGTCCAGTGCGGCCTGGCTTTCGGTCTTCGCGCGTAGCGCGAAGCGCGTGCTGCAACAAGGCCGGCACATGTCGCGTGGTAACTTCCAAGATGATGTCGGCGTCGAGCGCGAAATATTGATGGGCGATCAGGTCGCGCAGCCTGGCCGGCCCTACCCGGTGTTCATGCGGAAGTGCAGCGCGCTGGACGTCGGGCAGCTGTTTGACGGCGATGCCGATGACCTGCAGATTGAACAACACGGCATCAAAGGCTGCCTCGTCGTCGACAAACGACTCGACCGTGTGTGCTGCCGTCATGCGCGCGATTTTCTCGGCCGCCGCAATCAGGTCATCAAGATAGAGAAGCCAGTCACGTGACACGAATCAAGTCTCGCTCGACATGTCGTCTTGCTCGTGGCTTCAGGCCTTTGGTCGTCACCAAGTCGACGGGCCGGCCCAACAGCTGCTCCAGATGGTCCTTCAGATTGAAGTAGCCATCGAAGGTGGCTGGCCCGTCGAAATCCACGAGCACATCGATGTCACTATCCGGCCGAAGCTCGTCCCGCGCGGCCGAACCGAACAGGGCCAGGCTATTGGCACCGTAGCGCTGCGACAGCAGCGCATGGTGTTGAGTCAGCAATGCCATGACGTCGGCGCGCTTTACAGCCCCGCCGCCGCCCGTAGCGCCGCAGCTTTGTCAGTCTTCTCCCAAGAAAACTCCGGCTCTTCCCTACCGAAGTGCCCATACGCCGCCGTCTTTTCATAAATCGGCCGCATCAAATCCAGCATCTGGATGATGCCCTTGGGGCGCAGGTCGAAGTGCTCGGCCACGAGTGCGGCGAGCTTGTCGTCGCTCATCACGCCGGTGCCTTCGGTGTAGATCGTGACGTTCATCGGCCGCGCCACGCCGATGGCGTAGGCGACCTGGATCTGGCACTGCTTGGCCAGGCCGGCCGCGACGATGTTCTTGGCGACATAACGCGCAGCGTAAGCGGCGCTGCGGTCGACCTTGCTCGGGTCTTTGCCGCTGAAGGCGCCACCGCCGTGCGGGCAGGCGCCGCCGTAGGTGTCGACGATGATCTTGCGCCCCGTCAGGCCGCAGTCGCCCTGCGGGCCGCCAATGACGAAGCGGCCGGTGGGGTTGATCAGGAACTGGGTGTCCTTGGTGATCCAGGCCGGGGGCAGCACGGGCTTGATGATCATCTCGATCACCGCCTCGTAGAACTCGGGCTTCATCTTGTTGCCCAGGCTCATTTCGGGC
>JANMMH010000485.1:0-6817 GCA_031373055.1 Rubrivivax sp.
AGCTGTCTCGTCGATCTCGCGCGGCACGCCGCTCATGAAGCCTTCGAGGATCCACACCGCCAGCGGCACGTTGAACAGCAGGTGCGCCATCGCCACGGCGATGTGCGTGTCCATCAGCCCGAGCGTGGTGTAGAGCTGGAAAAAGGGCAGCAGGAACACTGCCGGCGGCGTCATGCGGTTGGTCAGCAGCCAGAAGAAAACATGCTTGTCGCCAAGGAAGCTATAGCGCGAGAAGGCATAGGCTGCAGGCAGCGCCACCGCCAGCGAGACCACCGTGTTGATGGCCACGTAGATCATCGAGTTGATGTAGCCCGAGTACCAGCTCACGTCGGTGAAGATGGTCTTGTAGTGCGCCAGCGTGAAGTCGCGCGGCCACAAGCTGAAGCTCGAGAGGATCTCCTCGTTGGTCTTGAACGACATGTTGACCATCCAGTACACCGGCAGGATGGCAAAGACGAGGTAGGCAATGAGGAACAGCGCCCTCTTCTTGAAGCGGCGTTCATCCATGACTGCTGTCCTTGTCCGCCGTGCCCACGCGCTGCATCCAGTTGTAGAGCATGAAGCACAAGAGCAGGATGATGAGGAAGTAGATCAGCGAGAACGCCGCAGCGGGGCCGAGGTCGAACTGGCCGACCGCCTTTTGCGTCAAGTACTGCGAGAGGAAGGTGGTGGCGTTGCCGGGCCCGCCGCCGGTGAGCACGAAGGGCTCGGTGTAGATCATGAAGCTGTCCATGAAGCGCAGCAGCACGGCAATCATCAGCACGCCGCGCAGCTTGGGCAGCTGGATGTAGCGAAAGACCGCGAACTTCGATGCGCCGTCGATGCTCGCCGCCTGGTAGTAGGCGTCTGGGATGGCACGCAGGCCGGCAAAACACAGCAGCGCCACCAAGGGCGTCCAGTGCCACACGTCCATCAGCAGCACCGTCAGCCAGGCGTGCGTGGCGTTGCCGGTGTAGCTGTACTCGATGCCCAGCGCCTTGAGCGAGGCGCCGAGCAGGCCGATGTCGCTGCGGCCGAAGATCTGCCAGATCGTGCCGACCACGTTCCACGGGATCAGCAGCGAGATCGCAATCAGCACCAGCACCGCCGACGAGCGCCAGCCCTTGGCCGGCATGGCCAGCGCGAGTGCGATACCCAGCGGGATCTCGACCAGCAGCACGGCCAGCGAGAAGGTGATCTGGCGCGCGAGCGCGCCCTGCAAGTCGTCGTCGCGCATCACCGACTTGAACCATTCGGTGCCAACGAAGATGCGCCGCTCGGGGCTGATGATGTCCTGCACCGAATAGTTCACCACCGTCATCAGCGGCAAGATGGCCGAGAAGGCCACGCACAGCACGACGGGCAGGATCAGCAGCCAGGCTTTCTGGTTGACTGGCTTCATGCCATGAGCTCCTCGTTGCGATAGAAGCACGTGTGCGTGCCATGGATGCCCAGCCACACGGTGTCACCCAGCTTGGGGATCACTTGATCGGGGCTCAGGCGAGCGCGCACGATGGTCTCACTGCCTGCCACCCTGGCCACCAGCAACCAATAGGTGCCGATGTCCTGCGCTTGCGTCACGGTGGCGGGCACCGCGCCCGGTTCCTGGGCGGCGGCCAGCGTCACGTACTCGGGCCGCACACCCAGCGTGAAGGCCTCGCCCTGCGGCAAATCCGCGCGCAGCGCGGCCAGCGCATGCCCGGCGACTTCGATGCCACCGGGCACACTGCGGGCTGGCAGGAAATTCATGCCCGGCGAGCCGATGAAGTGGCCGACGAAGGTGTGCTGCGGGCGCTCGAACAGGTCCGAGGCGCTGCCGATCTGTACCGCGCGGCCGCGTGTCATCACCACCACCTGTTCGGCGAAAGTCAGGGCTTCCACCTGGTCGTGCGTGACGTACACCAACGTGAGCTTGAGCTCATGGTGGATCTGCTTCAACTTGCGCCGCAACTGCCACTTCAGGTGCGGGTCGATGACGGTCAGCGGCTCGTCGAAGAGCACCGCGCTCACGTCCTCGCGCACGAGGCCACGGCCGAGCGAGATCTTCTGCTTGGCGTCGGCGGTGAGGCCGGCCGCGCGCTGGTCAAGCTGCGCGCTCAGCTCCAGCATTTCGGCAATCTGGCCCACGCGCTGCTTGATCCGCGCCGCCGCCACGCCGCGGTTCTTCAGCGGGAACGCCAGGTTCTCGGCCACCGTCATGGTGTCGTAGATCACCGGGAACTGGAACACCTGGGCGATGTTGCGCTGCTGCGGCGAGCGCCGCGTGACACCCTGGCCGTCGAAGGTGACGCTGCCCTGCGAGGGCATGACCAGGCCCGAGATGAGGTTCAGCATCGTCGTCTTGCCGCAGCCCGAGGGGCCGAGCAGCGCGTACGCGCCACCATCGGCAAAGCTCATCTTCAGCGGCAGCAGGGCGTAGTCCTCGTCGCGCTGCGGGTTAGCCTTGTAGGCATGGGCGAGGTCGAGTTCGATGCGCGCCATCTCAGGCTGCTCCCGTCGGCGCCAGCAGCAGATCGCCGGCCGCATCGAAGACATAGGCCTGGGCGGGGCTCAGGTACAGCGTGATCGTCGCGCCCAGCGCGAACTGGTGCACGCCGGTCAACTGCGCCACGAGTTCACCGACGGCGGTATCGACGTGCACAAAGGTGTCGGAGCCGGAGATCTCGGCCAACTCGACGCTGCCGGGCAGTGCCACATCGCCGGCACGGCCGCGCACGCGCAGCGCGCCCGCGCGCACGCCGATGGTCAGCGCGGCGGTGGTGGTGGCGGCGGGCGGCAGCGTCAAGGCGAGGCTCAAACCGCCGACCAGCGTGACGCCGCCGGGTGCGGCGGTGGCGGAGATCAGGTTCATCGGCGGGTCACTGAAGGCGCGCGCGACGCGGATCGAGCGCGGCCGGTGAAAGACCTCCGAGGTAGGGCCGTACTGCAACACCCGGCCGGCGTCGAGCACGGCGGTGTGCCCACCCAGCAGCAGTGCCTCGGTCGGCTCCGTGGTGGCATAGACCACGGTCGAGTCGCCACTGGCGAACAGCTGCGTCAACTCCTCGCGCAGTTCCTCGCGCAGCTTGTAGTCCAGGTTCACCAGCGGCTCGTCAAGCAGCATCAGCGGCGCGCCCTTGGCCAGCGCGCGCGCCAGCGCCACGCGCTGCTGCTGCCCGCCGGACAGCTCAGCCGGCAGCCGCTGCAAGAAGGGCTCGATGTGCAGCTTGGCCGCCAGCGCCTGCACCCGCGCGTCGATGCCGCTTTCGCGCCGCAGCTTGAGCGGTGAGGCGATGTTGTCGGCCACCGTCATCGACGGGTAGTTGATGAACTGCTGGTACACCATGGCCACGTTGCGCTGGCGTACCGGCAGGCCCGTCACGTCCTGGCCGTCGGCCAGCACGCGCCCGGCGCTGGGTTTGTCCAGCCCGGCCATCACGCGCATCAAGGTCGTCTTGCCGGCCTGCGTGGCCCCCAGCAATACCGTCACGGCACGCGGCACGAGCGACAGGTCCAGAGGGTAGAGGTAGGTCTGCGCACCAGCTTTCTGTTCGATGCGCTCGAGCCTCAATTCCATGCGTGCTCCGGTGCAGGTGCCCACGCGGGCACCGAAGGTTGGGTATTTGGTCGCGTAATGTACGTTGCTCTTGCCGACCTACGCCGTGCGCTCGCGCAGCCAGGCTGTCAGCTCCCGCCGTCGCGGCGCGCCCAGCACGCCTTGGCCGCGCTCGCACTTGAAGGCCGCCGCCGCGCTGGCCAGGTGCACAGCGTCGGTGGCGTTAGCGCCCTCGGCCAAGGCCACGGCCAGCGCGCCGTGGAAGACGTCGCCTGCCGCGGTGGTGTCGCGCGCCACCACCTGCGTAGCACTTTGATGCACGGCCGCGCCGCCATCACTGCGCCAACTGCCATGCTGGCCGACGGTGACCATGGCCATGTCGCAGCCACTGGCGCAAATCCTAGGCAGCTCACTTGCGGCGTTAGCACCCGGGCGCCAGCACTGCAGCCCAGCTTCGGAGAACACCGCCCATGCTGCCAGCGGCACCAGCATGTGCAGGTCCTCGCGTGGCGCCACGTCGGCGTCGAGCATGCTCAGCACGCCATGCTGGCGCGCCCAACGCAGCGCGGCGGCAGCACCTGCGGCCCAGCGTGGGTCGACCAACACGACATCGGCGCCTTCCAGCAAGCGTGTGTCCAGCCGATGTGCATGGCTCAAGGCGTCACCACGGTGGTTGAAGATCTGGCGCTCGCCCTGCGCGTCGACCACGATGGCCGACACCGACGTAGCGCGGCCGCGCACGACTTCCAAGCCGCGCGCCTCGATGCCTTCCTCCACGAGCCGCTTACGTAGAAAGTTAGCTGCCTCATCATCGCCCACGCGCCCGATGAAGCGCACCTGTGCGCCGAGCCTGGCCGCCGCCACCGCCGCGTTGAGCGACATGCCGCCGGCCTGTGAGCGGTAGCCGTGCGCGGGCGTCTTGGTCGGTGTGCTGGCAAAGGCCGCGACCTCGAACACGTGGTCGAGCGAGGCGTGGCCAACACAGGCCACGCGCACCGGGCGCCCTGCCGCTTTCACTCGGCGCTGATCTTGGCGAGCGCGATGACCTTGGCCCAGCGTTCGACCTCGCTGGCGGCAAAGGCCCCGAACTCGCGCGGCCCGCGCATGTCGATGCGAAAGCCTTGCGTCTTGGCGCGCTCGTCCAGCTCGGGCGTGGCCATGATGCGCGCCACTTCGGCGGCAAGCTTGGCCACGATGGCGTCGGGTGTGGCCGCTGGGGCCATCAGCGCGGTCCAGTTTTCGACCACCAGTTGCGGCATGCCAGCCTCGGCGGTGGTGGGCACGTCAGCCGCCTGCGGGTGGCGCTGGCTGCTGGCGATGGCCAGCGCGCGCAGCTTGCCGCTCTTAACATGGGCAATGCTTTCGGGGAAGTTGCTGAAGATGATGTCGAGCTGGCCGCCGATGAGGTCGGTCATGCTCGGCGCGCCGCCTTTGTAGGGCACGTGCTGGATGTCGGTTTTTTGCTGGTCGTTGAAGAGTGCGAGTACGAGATGCGGCACCGAGCCGTTGCCACTGGACCCCGCATTCAGCGGTCGGCTCTTGGCCGCCGCGATCAAGTCCTTCATGTCCTTGATCGGGCTGGCCGCCGGCACCACGATGAGCATGGGGCTGCCGGCAAGCAGCACCACCGGTTTGAGGTCGCGCTGGAAGTCATACGGTGACTTGCCCTTGAAGAGCGTGGCGTTGATCGAATGCGTCATCGTCACGGCCAGCAGCGTGTGGCCGTCGGCAGGCGCCTTGGCCACGATGTCGGCGCCGATCTGGCCGCCGTTGCCGGGCTTGTTGTCGATCACCACATTCGCCTTCCAGCGCTCACTGAGCTGTTGGCCGACCAGGCGCGCCATGACGTCGGTCAAGCCGCCGGGCGGGAAGGGCACGACGTAGCGAATGGGTAAACCCGCTTTGGGGTAATCGGACTGCGCCTGGGCGATAGGTGCCAGCGCGAACAGGGCGCCCAATGTGCCTAGGCATGCGGCAAGCCTGAGCGCAGAACGTCGGATCATCGGTGTCTCCTCGGATTGAACGTTAGACCCTAAGCGACAGGCGCGTGTCGGGAAGCGGGCAAGCGTACACCCTGGTGTGGGTGGGGCCAGCCGCCTGGCGTCACTCGGCTATCGTCGCGCGCTTTGTTGCCAGTCCAGGACTCGACTTGAATCACCACGCCATCGCCGCCGCTTGCTTGACCCTGTTGGCGTTCAACGCGGTGGCGCAGGAGCCCCCCGGTGCACCAGGCGACGCTGCGCCACGCGCCCCCGGTGCACGCATGGACCGCGTGGAGATCACCGCGCGCCCGCAAACCGACACCGAACTGCGCCGCCGCGCGCCCGTGGCCAAGCAGCTCTACGGCCGCGAGGAGCTCGACAAGTACGGCGACACCAACATTGGCGATGTGCTCAAGCGCCTGCCCGGCGTGAACATGCAGGGCGGCGCGCCGCGCATGCGCGGCCTGGGTTCGGGCTACACGCTGATCCTGATCAACGGCGACCCGGCGCCGCCAGGCTTTCAGTTTGACCAGCTCAACCCGAGCCAGGTGGAGCGCATCGAGGTCACGCGCGGCCCCACCGCCGACCAGAGCGCGCAGGCGGTGGCCGGCGCCATCAACATCATCCTGAAAGACGCGCCCCGGGTCTCGCAGCGTGACCTGCGCCTGGGCCTTGGCTACAACGCGGTGCGCCCGGCGCCGTCGGCCACGTTCACGTATGGCGAACGCGCTGGCGGCGTGGCGATGTCGCTGCCGGTGTCGATGTTCTCGTGGCGCAACATCAACGAGAGCGTGATCGAGCGTCAGACGGCGGGGCTGGACGGCCGGCCGTCGAGCGCCGTGCAGAACAGCCTGCAAAAAAACTGGGGGCACGGCTTCAATTCCGCGCCGCGTGTGAACTGGAAGATCAGCGACGACGAGTCGGCGTCGGCACAGCTGTTCTTGCAGCGCGGCGAGTGGAACAACCGCACCGTCTTCACCAATCAAATCCTCGCCGGCCAGCCCAGCCTGGACCCCGACAACACCTTCCAAGGCACCTGGCAAAACCTGCGTAGCAACGTGCAGTGGAACAACCGTTTCAGCGACGCGCAAAAGCTTGAGCTCAAGCTGGGCGGTGGCGTCAGCAAAGGCACGTTTGACGGGCTGACCAGCACACTGCGCCGCGTGGAGGGTGACAACCGCGACCGCAACCTCACACAGGCGGGCAAATACGGCCACTTCATCGGCGACGCGCATACGCTCACCCTGGGCTGGGACCTGGAATTCCGCCAACGCGACGAGACCCGCACCATCACCGAAAACGGCCGCCCGCAGCTGCCCGA
>JANMMH010000492.1:0-5503 GCA_031373055.1 Rubrivivax sp.
CCGGGCAGCGTGGCATGGCTGACGCCGCAGTTTTCGGTCATGCCGTAGACCTCGACCAAGTCCAGGCCGAGCTTGTTGTACCAGCGCAGCAGGTCGGGTGGCATCGGCGCGGCGCCACCGGCGGCGAAGACACATTCCTGCAAACCCAGCGCACTGAGGATCTTCTTGCGCACGATGCCGCCCAGGATGGGAATCTTCAGCATGCGGTTGAGCTTGGCCGGCGGCATCTTGGCGTTGATGCCTTGCTGGAACTTCACCCATAGGCGCGGCACGCTAAAGAAGACGGTGGGGCGCGCGCGTTGCAAATCGGCCGTGAAGGTCTCCAGGCTTTCGGCGAAGTAGACATGCATGCCTGTGGCGAGCTGGCCGTGTTCGACCAGGGTGCGCTCGGCCACGTGGCTTAGCGGCAGGTAGCTCAGCATGCGCGCGTTGCCGTCGATCGCCTTCACGCGCTTGAGCCCCGAGGTCACGCCATAAGCAAAGGTGTTGAAACTGTGCATCACGCCCTTGGGCGCGCCGGTCGTGCCCGAGGTGTACATGATGGTGCCGAGCTCGTCGCCGTCACGCACGGGGTTGCCGGGCATGGGGGCGGTCTTGGCGGTGATGTCGTCCCAGGCGGGGTAGCTTTTCTTGGCGTCGTCGGGTGCGAGCGGGTGGGCGATGCAGGGCAGCCCGGCGGGGATGCCGGGTTTCATGCCGGCCCAGCCGTCAAGCTTGCCTACGAAGAGCAGCCGCGCTTCGCTGTGCTCCAGGATCTGGCGGATGGTGCCGGCCGCCAGCGTGGGGTACAGCGGCACCGACACAAAACCGGCGAGCCAGATGGCGTAGTCGCTCATCATCCAGTGCGCCGTGTTCTTGGCGATCAGCGCCACACGCGCGCCAGGCTCCAGGCCCAGGGTCTTGAGGTGCGCGGCCATGCGCCGCGCTTGGTCCATGACCTCGGCCCAGGTGTAGTCGCGCACCTGGCCGCCACCCAGAGGCTGCGTCAGCGCCACGCGGTTGGGGGTCGTCTTTTCCCAGTGGTACATGCGCTGCAGAGCAAGCGTGTCGGGGGATACGTTGGAAGCCATGATGGTCAAGGCCCCGTGGGCGCGGGGCAGCAGTTGCGTGAGTAGCGACAAGCCTACCCAAGCGCAACGGCCGCCGCCAGCAGGACTTCCCTCAGAGCCTGCGCTGGATCAGTCTCGTCGCCGTCCCGTCGTCACCCCTCAGGCAGCACGGGAATTTGACTGCCCACTGGCTACGGTCTCGGCGACGCGGCGCGCAGCGCGCAGCAACAAGCCCTCGTCCAGGTCGGCCTGTGGCGCCAGCGCCAGGCAGGTGTCGTCGAGCAACTCAGGCGCGTTCATGATGACGTGGGCCACCGCCGAGACGGCACAGACCGCGCGGCGTGAGAGCTCCGGCGGCAGTGTCTGCGTGGCCTGCACTCCGACGTGGTGGCGCACGCTGGCGCAGGCCGATTGCGCCAAGCCCCAGGACTCGCACAGCGCCGCGCCCATGGCGTCGTGGCTCACGCCAAAGCCCACACGCTCCAGGCCGACGAGTTCGACGTCGTCCTTGGCCGCGCGCAGCATGGCGCGATAGTGGTCCACCGCGTGGCGAAAGAGCACCGCCTTGCCGCACTCTTCGAAGAGGCCCGCAGAGTGCGCCACCCAGGCGTCCAGCGACAAGCGTTGCGCCAGGCGACCCATGATCACGCCGCGCAAGGCCGCGCGTTGCCACAGGGCTTCAAGCTCGATGGCCGGGCCGAAGGCGGCGCGCAATCCCATCTCGTAGGCGATGCCGACGATCTCTCGCGTTCCCAGGTAGGTGATGGCCTGTTGCACCGTCTGCACGCGGCCCTTCAAGCCGTAGAGCGACGAGTTCACGGCCTTGAGCACAGCGGCCGCCAAGGCCATGTCGCCTTCAATGAGCTCGCCCACGGCTTCGAGGTTGACGTCCTCGTCGGCCAGCAGCAGCGACAGTTTCACCAACGAATGCGGCTGCGCCGGGATGCTGATGTCCAGGCTGCGTAGTTCAGGATTGACGGACATGACGACTCGACTGTGCGGTGGCAGAGTTCTGATGCTAGGCGCGCAGGCCTTCCCCCATAGCACCAACAGGCCGGGAAAAGGGGCGCAATTGGCGGCATCAGTGCAGGCGGGTCAGCGCAGGGCAGCGTCCTCGCTGATCCACGTCGCCGCGCGCTCGGCCAGCATCATCGTCGGCGCGTTGGTATTGCCACTGGTAATCGTCGGCATGACACTGGCGTCGGCAATGCGCAGCCCCAGCACGCCACGCACGCGCAGGCGCGGGTCCACCACGGCCAGGGCGTCGTCGGCGCGGCCCATGCGGCAGGTGCCCACGGGATGGAAGATGGTGGTGCCGATGTCGCCCGCGAGCCGGGCCAGGTCCTCGTCACTCTGGAACTGCACACCGGGCTTGACCTCGGCCGGCTCGAAGCGCGCAAGTGCTGGCATGGCCACGATGCGCCGCGTCAAACGCAAAGACTCGGCGGCGACTTGGCGGTCTTCAGCCGTGGCCAGGTAATTGGCTTGGATGCGCGGCGCGTCGGTGGGCCGCGCCGAGGCAATGCGCACATGCCCGCGCGAGCTCGGGTTGAGGTTGCACACGCTGGCGGTGAAGGCGTCAAAGCGATGCAGCGGCTCGCCAAACGCGTCCAGCGACAAGGGCTGCACGTGGTACTGCACGTTGGGCCACACATGCGCCGGCGAGCTGCGCGCAAACGCACCCAGCTGCGACGGCGCCATGCTCATCGGCCCCGTGCGGCGCAGCAAGTATTCCAGTGCCATGGCGAACTTGCCTCGCCAGCTGTGCGCCATCGTGTTGAGTGTCTTGGTGTTGCGCACTGAAAAGACGCTGCGAATCTGCAAATGGTCTTGCAGGTTCTCGCCCACGCCGGGCAGCTCCAGGCGCGGCGCGACGCCGTGCTGATGCAGGCGCTCGCCCGCGCCGATGCCCGAGAGCTGCAATATCTGTGGCGTGCCAATGGCCCCGGCCGCCAGCACCACTTCACGCGCGGCCAGCACGGTGCGAGGCGGCGGCTGGATGCCGGGGCTGGACGCGGCGGGCACCAGTTCGACACCCAGCGCCCGCAAGGGGCCGTCTTGCGGCTGCGACAGGATCACACGCGCGACCTGCACACCGGCCCAGACTTCGATGTTGCCTCGCAGCAGCGCCGGCTTCAGGAACGCCTTGGTGGTGTTCCAGCGCCAGCCGCTGCGCTGGTTCACATCGAAGTAGCCCACGCCTTCGTTGTTGCCACGGTTGAAGTCGACTGTCGCCGGCACGCCGGCTTCTTGCGCGGCGCTGGAGAACGCGTCGAGGATGTCCCAGCGCAGGCGCTGCTTCTCGACGCGCCACTCGCCGCCGGCGCGCTTGCCCTTGGGGTCGAAACCGGGCGCGGCGTGCAGCGCGTCCGCACCGCGCCAGTGGTCTTCGTGCTTGAGGAAGTACGGCAGGCAGTTGTCCCAGCGCCAGGCATCGTCGCCCGTGCTGGCGGCCCAGCCGTCGTAGTCACGCGACTGGCCGCGCATGTAGATCATGCCGTTGATGCTGGAGCTGCCGCCCAGCACCTTGCCACGCGGGTAGCGCAGCGCGCGGCCGTTCAGCCCAGGCTCGGGTTCGGTGGTGAACATCCAGTCGGTGCGCGGGTTGCCTATGCAATAGAGGTAGCCCACGGGGATGTGGATCCAGTGGTAGTCGTCGCGGCCGCCGGCTTCAAGCAAGAGCACGCGGCACTTCGGGTCGGCGCTCAAGCGGTTGGCGAGCAGGCAGCCAGCGCTGCCAGCGCCGACCACGATGTAGTCGTAGGTGGGCGTGTCGCTCATGGCTTCAGGCTGGTGAGGGCCAACACCGGGAACAGCTTGACCAGGCCGTCGGCCAGCAGCTCGACCGCCATCGCCGCCAGGATCAGCCCCATCAAGCGCGTCATGACATTGATGCCGGTGCGCCCCAGCACTTTGGCGATGCGCCCCGACGCCGAGAAGACCAGAAAGGTGATGACGCCAATGACCACGCCGTAGCCCACGAGCACGCCCAGTTCCCACCAATGGCGCGTTTTCTCGGCGTAGATGACCATGGTCGAGATCGTCGCCGGGCCTGTCAGCAGCGGAATAGTCAACGGCACCACGGCGATGCTGGCGCCGGCGTCGACGCGCTCTTGGCCATCACTCACGTCATTGGGTTTGCTCTCGGCCGGCTGCGCATTGAGCATGGCCAGCGAGCTGATGAGCAGCAAGCAGCCGCCACCAACCTGAAACGAGGCCAGCGAGATGCCGAAGAACTCGATCAACTTGAGCCCGGCCACAGCGCTGGTGGCGATGACGACGAAGGCCGCAAACGAGCTGATGCGGATCGTGCGCTGGCGCTGCTCGCGGCTGAAGTGCTGCGTGAAGTGGATGAAAAACGGCACCACGCCGATCGGATTGACGATGGCCAGCAAGGCCACCAGCGGTTTGAGCAGGTCCATGGCGGCGATGGTAGTGGCCTACGTCGGCCCAAGTCGGCCCACGTCGCGACGGCGGCTCGTCGCGTCTCGGGTTAACCCGCTGGCCGCAAAACAACACTTAGCTCGGGTTGACTTTGCCCAGGCCCGAAGGCCACGCCCATAATGTTCCGTCTGTGTCTGGCAGCCGCGCCTTTCTTCTCTGACGTTTGTCTCTGATTCACGCTGGGTGAATTACGCAGGATTGAAGCTCGACATAGGGATTCTTGAAACTGATTGAGGGCTTCTCCTGTGGGAAACAAACTTTACGTGGGCAACCTTGCCTATTCGGTGCGTGACGAATCGCTGCAGCAATCGTTTTCGCAGTTCGGTGCGGTCACGTCCGCCAAGGTCATGATGGACCGCGACACCGGCCGCTCGAAGGGCTTCGGCTTCGTCGAGATGGGCACGGACGCCGAGGCGCAAGCCGCCATCAACGGCATGAATGGCCAGCCTCTTGAAGGCCGCGCCATCGTCGTCAACGAAGCACGCCCGCGCGAAGAGCGCCCGGGTGGCTTTGGTGGTGGCGGCGGTGGCGGTGGCGGTGGCGGTGGCGGCTACGGTGGTGGTGGTGGTGGCGGAAGCCGCGGCCCCTACGGTGGCGGTGGCGGTGGTGGTGCGGGTGGCGGTGGCGGTAGCCGTGGCCCCGGCGGCGGTGGCGGCGGTGGCCGTAGCCCCTACGGCGGTGGCGGTGGTGGCGGCGGCGGCCGCAGCCCCTACGGCGGTGGTGGCAGCGGCGGCGGCGGTGGCAACCGCGGCGGCTACTGATCTCTGAGCTAAGTCTTTCAAGAAAGCGCTGGTGCCTCGTGGCCCAGCGCTTTTTTCATGGCCGCGCTCAGACGCACTGAAGGGCCCTCAAAAGCGCTCTGGTCGCAGCACCATGACCTGGCTGAAGTGCATCGCCACGCTGTAGTTCGGCGCGTAGTGGGCCAGCACATGCGCGGCAATGGCATCGGCCACAGCTTCGTCGCAAATCACGCGCAGCTCAATGCTGCGGTCGGCCTCCCAGTCGCCGTC
>JANMMH010000506.1:0-7761 GCA_031373055.1 Rubrivivax sp.
CCTCCTTTACTTCGCTTCACCCCACACCCAAGGCCCACGCCAGCTGGCAGCACTGCGGCGTGCGCAATTGGGGACGCACGCCCCAGACGGTGGCACGAGCGACGGAGAGGGTCGCCCGGGGGGGCGAACTAAACGGGGAGAAAGCGGCCGTTCAGGCCGGCTTCGGAGGACATGAGCGGAACCCGGCGACCCTCGCCGTCGCTCCCGCGCGATCCGTGAACCGCGATGTGTTTGGCTGCTCCGATGATCACGACGAAGCCCAGCGCGATCGAACGCAAGGCAGCATCACACCAACTGCCCCCGCTGCACCCGCCGCTTGAGATATTCGAAGTTGATCGTGAACTGCTCCGGCCGCGTGATGTTGTGATGCAGCCGCTGCACAAACTCAGGCGCAAACATTTCGCCGATGCCACCACCAGCCTGCGCCAGTAGCTGAATCTGACAGGCACTTTCCAACAAGATCGCCAGCACCACCGACTCTTCAAGACACGCACCCACCACCCCCACGCCATGGTTGCGCAGCAGCACCGCCTTGCAGCTGCCCAGGGCACGCGCCACACCCGCGCCAAAGGCTTGCGAGCGAATGAGATCGATGGTGTCGGTGAAGTACGGCAGGCCGTCAGCAAAGTTCACCGCTGGCTGGCTGATGGGCAAGAGCGCCTTGCCCGTTGCAGACAGCGCCACCGCATGCGTCGGGTGGCTGTGGATCACGCTCATCACGTCGGGCCGCAGCTTGTAGATCTCAGAGTGGATGTAGACCTCGCTGTGCCGGCGCCCGCCGCCACTGACCTTCTCGCCTTCGAGATTGCAGACGACGATGTTCTCCATCGTGATCTCGTCCAGACCCCAGCTGTGCGGCTTCATGAAGAAGTGCTTGTCGTCGCCCGGCACGCGCACCGAAACGTGGCCGCGGGTGAGGTCGCCCTGCCCGGCGGCGTCGAGGATGCGGCCCGCGTCGATCAACTTCTGTTTGGCTTCGTCGCTGGTCATGTGGCATCCCTTTGCATGGCAGCGGCGTGAACACTCAAGCCAGCGCCGCCCTCGTAGATCTCCACCAGCTCGCGCGTGATCGGCGCGTACTTGGCATGCGTGCGCAGCATGAAGCTGGCGAAGCCGTCGCTGTTGTGGTGCTTCTTGGTTTCGGTCGGCAGCTCGATGCGCTGGTTGCGCGCGGGGTCGCGCAGCACGCCCATCGGTTCCAGCCCGTCCTGCACTTTTTTCATCTCGCGCTTGAGCACGCGGCGGTACAGCGCCACACCTTTGTCCGACGCGCCCAGGTGCTCTTGCGTGCGGTCGGCAATCGCGCCTTGCGTGACCCAGGCCATCATGTCCTGGCCGTCGATGTTGTCCATGATGAAGTGGCCCTGCGCGTCGCGGTAGGGCACGTCATAGGTGTGCACCTTGGCGCGCAAGTGCTCGGGCACCACCGCGCCGGCGGGCGGCAGGTAGGCGTTGAACCACAGGTGCAGCGTGTGCGTGTCGTCCACCGGCACGCGCATCTGGAAGGAGTGGTAGCGCGCCTTGGGGTCACCGTTACCCACCGCCAGAATGTTAGGAAAGATGATCGGGTGGCCGATGCGCCAGTCGTCGCTGTCCTGGCTGTGGCCTTCGAGCAAGCGGTGTTTGGTGATGCCGAATTCGAACTCGCGAAAGTCGATTTTTTCGTGGCGCGTGCTGATGGCCACCTTCACACCTTCACGCTCTTTTTGAAATTCGTACTGGTGGCCATGCAGCCACTCGGTGTGCACCGGGTCGAGCGAGTTCTCCATGATCTGCAGCCAGTTCACCGGTAGCACCACGCGGCCCATGATGCGTATACTGTCCTCGGCCACAAAACCATCAAAGCGCGGCAACAGGGGTGCTGGCTTGTCGGCGCTGACGGGCCCCAGGTAGGCAAAGAGCACGCCGCCCAGCTCTTGCACCGGGTAGGCGGTGGTGCCTACATGCGCGCGAAAGGCGGGGTTATCGGCCTCGAAGGGCTGCTCAAGACACGCGCCCTTCGCATTGAATTCCCAGCCGTGGTACGGGCAGCGAATGCCGCGCTCGGTGGGGATGCCGTGCAGGAAACTGGCGCGCCGGTGCGGGCATTGCTCGGCGATCAAACCCAGCTCGCCCTGACGTGTGCGAAAGAGGATGAGGTTCTCACCCAGCAAGCGCAGCGGCATGGTCCAGCGCTCGCGCATGTCTTCCGCCGCGCCGATGGGTTGCCAGTAGCGGCGCATCAGCTCGCCCATGGGCGTGCCGGGGCCGACTTGCGTGAGCATTCGGTTTTGTTCTGCGCTTTCCATCGTGGGTGTCTGCGTCGGCTGTCTGTGGCGACTACTCGAGCACGATGCCCGCGTCTTTGATCAACTTGGTCCAGCGCTGCTGCTCGGTGCGGATGAACGCGCCGAACTCGGGCGCCGACATGCTGCCGGGCAAGGCGCCCTTGGCCAGCAGCTCTTTGCGCACCTCGGGCAGCGCCAGCACGCGGCTCACGTCAGCGTGCAGTCGAGCCAGCGTGGCCGCAGGTGTGGCCACCGGTGCGAGCAGACCAAACCAGCCCAGCGCCTGATAGTCGGGCACGCCCGTGGCCGCCACCGTGGGCACGCCGGGCAAGGCCTCCAGCGGCGCCGAGCCGGTGACAGCGATGGCTTTGATCCTGCCGCCACCCAGGTGCGTGGCCAGCGCTTGCACCGGCGCAAACATGAGCTGGATGTGGCCGGCGAGCAAGTCACCGACGGCTTGGCCGGTGCCTTTGTAGGGCACATGGACGAGGTCCACACCCGCCCTGGCCTTGAAGAGTTCGCCCGTCAAATGCGAGGCCGCACCGATGCCCGAGGAGCCAAAGTTGAGTTTGCCCGGATGGGCCTTGGCGTAAGCCACCAACTCACGAACGTTAGCCACCGGCACGCCGACATGGACGACGATGACGTAGGCTTCGGCCGAGACCAGCGCCACCGGCGCGAACTTGTCGACGTTCTTGTCGGAGATGGCCGCGGTGGTGGCCATCAAGAGCGTGTGGCCGTCGGCCGGCGCTTTGGCCACCATGTCGGCCCCAATGTGGCCGCTGGCGCCGGGCTTGTTGTCGATGACCACCGTCTGCCCCCAGCTGGCAGACAGGCGCGGCGCGATGGCGCGGATGAGCGTGTCAGCGCCACCCCCGGGTGCGAAAGGCACGATGATGGTGACCGTCTTGGACGGGAAGCTTTGCGCAGCGGCCATGCCGCAGGTCAACGCCAGCGCTAACGCCGCAATGACGCGCATCATGCAGCGCCGCCCGGCGCGACGATGGTGGTGCTGAGCGTGGCGAAGCCTTCGATGCTGCACTCCACCACGTCACCCGGCTTCAGGAACAAGTCTGCCGCGTTGGCCTTGCCCACGGCCACGCCACCGGGCGCGCCTGTAGAAAACATATCGCCCGCCTCGATGGGAATGAAGCGCGAAAAGTGCTCCAGGATGTCGCCGAACTTCCAGATCTGGTCGGCCGTGTTGACGCGCATGCGCTCTTCGCCATTCACCGTGCACACCATCCACAGGTTGTAGGGGTCGGGGATTTCATCGAGCGTGATGATCTCAGGCCCGAGCGGGCCAAAGCCGGGGATGTTTTTCGCGGTCCAGAAGCGTGAACCCGAGGCGACTTCACGCTGCTGCAAGTCGCGGCAGGTCAGGTCGTTCAAGATGGTCACGCCCGCCACGTAGTTCATGGCGTCGGCCTTCTTCACGCCAAGCGCGCGCCGCCCCACGACGAACACCAGCTCGGGCTCGTAGTCCAGCCGCACGACACCGTCAGGTTTGACCACCTGCGCGCGGTGGCCCGCGAGGCAGGTGTTGAGTTTGATGAAGCTTGTAGGCTCTTGCGGAATCTCGCGAATGAGGTTGGTGCGCTGCAGCTCGGCCAGGTGCGCGCGGTAGTTCTTGCCGACGCACAAGAACTTGTCGGCGTCGGTGATGGGCGGCGAGTAGGTGACGGTCGCTTCGTCAAACCACGCGGTCGCGAAGCGCTGGCCGTCCTCCTGCGCAGCAGCGCTGAGCGCGCGAACGTCGTCCGTGGCGGACTGGCCTGCGGCGAGCAGCGCCTTCATGCTGTGAGGCACGGCGACGGCGGCGATGCGCGACGCGGCGTTGACGTCGAGTACACGTTTGCCCACGCGCACGCCGAGCTGCGGCGGGGTCGGTGCGGGCCCTGAATGGAAGCTGATCAAACGCATGGGGGTGCTGGACCTTGGTGTTGTTTTGGGTGCCGCCGACCGGGCCCGTTTGGCATGCCGGTGCAAGTACGGCGGCGGGCAGCACGCGCAGTGTCACCCCTGGCAGCACCACCGCCAAGCCCGCGGCGATACTTGCACCCCTATGCAACCCACCCTTTGAAACACGTGGCAAAAACCGGCCGCAACGAGCCCTGCCCTTGCGGCAGCGGACGCAAGTTCAAGCTCTGCCATGGCGCCATGGTCATCACATCTGCGCCGTTAGCATCACCGGCCACCGCGCGCCAATGTGGCAGCTGCACAGCCTGCTGCGAAGGTTGGGCCGAAGGCGAGATTCGCGGCCACCGCATGTCTGCCGGCCAGCACTGCCACTTCCTCACCGCGGGCGCTTGCACCATCTACGCAGAACGCCCGCAAAGCCCCTGCCGCAACTTCGTCTGCGGCTGGTTGATGCCCGGCAGCCCCTTCCCCGAAGCCTTCCGCCCCGACCGCGTGGGCGTGATCATCGTGCCGACACGCTGGCGTGAGCGGCCGGCGTATGTATTGCTCTCCGCCGGGCAAGACCCGGACGAAGACATGCTGGCGTGGATGCGTGCTAACGCGCAAGCGACGGGCTCACCGTTTTACTACCAGCAGCACGGTGAACGCCTGGGCTACGGGCCGGCGGCGTTTCAGCAGGAGATGGTGGAGAAGTTGGTGCGGGGGGAGAGGCTTTGGTAGCTCTGTATTGCTCCGTCTCCGTTCCAATCGGTTGTGGTCTGTCGCCGCAGGCGGCTGAACTCACGGTCGCCGACACATTGCAGTCGCTCGGGCCAGGGCGCGCCCTCGCCGCCAGCGGCCGGTATCGAGGTACTGCTGACGTTGCCGGAGACCGTGGGTGTCCCGTTATGAAAACGCCGCGCGTCCAACTCCGAACATCGTCACGTTCCGGTCCAACGACTGCTCCTCCTCGGCTCGACCGCTCACTGTCGTTTAGGTTTGTTCAGCACCTGCTCTCAGACATGTGCTCTGCGCAGCGTGGTGGCATCGCGCGGGCAGGTGTCGAACAAACCTAAACGGATGCGGACTTCAAGCAGCACCTTTGCGCCGACGTCGACGGCTTCAGATTGCATGCCGCTGTGCGCTGTAGCGCCAGCGAGCGCCAGGCGCCGGAGCAGCTATGCCGCTACATCACGCGCCCAGTACTGGCCAACGAGTTCGTAGAGCGGCGCCCCTAGGAAAACAGCCCCGATTTGAGGTGGCCTCTCTACGCGCGGTCTGCATACTCGCGTCCAGACCGATCCCCTTACGTCGATCACATCCAACATCAAGGACCTACCCGCCATGTCGACCCAGAACCTCTCCAGCGTCGCCACCGACGTCATCCACGCCTACGGCATGACCGCCACCAACGTCCTCCACGCCTACCGCTTCGGCGGAGAGCGACTGCTCGGGTATGTTGACGAGCGCTTCGAGCGCGCCGTGCAGCGCGGTGCTTCCATGCTGCGCCAGGACCTGCGGTCGAACATGATCGGCACGCAGAAGCTCGTCACCGGCTACACCGTCAAGGGCATCCAGAGCGGCACTGACCGTGCGCACAGCGCCATCGGCATCGCCGTCGACCTGGCGACCAAGGGCGTCAGCATGATGGCCAATGGCGCCGAGCGGCTCGACACCGCCGCCAACGTGCCTGCGCTGGAGACGATCGGCCGCGTCTTGCTTCCGGCCGCGCAGGTTGTCGGCTTTGTGGCTGGGCACATCGAGCAGCGCAGTGGCTCGCTGGTGCAGCGCGTCAGCGGCAAGCCCATGCCGGCGCAGGCCGTGGCCACCAACAAGCTCGACGCCACCACCGGTGAAGCCGCTGCAGCGCGCAAGCGCATGACCCGCACGGCCACTCGCCGCGTCAACAAGGCGGTCGCGACGACAGCCGACGAGGCGTCCAACGTTGCACGCCGCGTGGCGCGCAAGGCACGCTCGGCCGCCGCGACGGTCGGCAATGCCGTGGCCGGTGCGGCCAATGAGACGTCGAACGCCGCGCGCCGCGTCGCACGCAAGGCCAAGGTCAAGGCGCGCAACGCCTGACGCCGTGCCCGCAGGGGCAGCGCATAGCGGCTCGGGGTCCCAAAGGGCCCCGAGCCGTTTTGCATGGCGCGCCACGAGCCTGGTGTCGAGGCGCATGGCGCGGCGTCGCCGTGCAGAGAAGTCGAGCTGAGGAACCACGCGACCACAGCGCATGCCGCGCCTGCCGCGCCTGCCGCGCCTGCCGCGCGTTTGGCTCGACCCGGCGGCCGACAACCGCACGTTCGCGTCAGCAATCTGCGCGCGGGATGTCGCTGCGATCGCCAGTCGTGGCGCCAGCGACCGATGGCCAGACCTTGTTGAACCGCGGCGACGGCGCTTGCTTCGGATGCTCGCCCAGGCCCGCGTCGGGCTCGCTTGCACTACCACGCACGCGCACCTCGTCCACATTGAGTTCGCACTTAAGCGTGGTCGACCGCCACGGCAATATGTGCGCCGTGACGCCGACGCTGCTCTCCATCTTCGCTCGCGCGTCGTCTGACCGTCCACCGGGCTGCTGCTGAACAAAGGCATCATGTAATTCGACCCGGCACAGGGCCTGCCCAACCCGCTGGCACCGGGCAAGCGCGTGCTCGCCAGCTAGTGCCTGGTGGTGGGCGTGGGTGCCGACGGCCGCCAGTTCGCCAGGGGCACGTCGGGCGGGCGCACGACTTTGCGAGCGCTGCTGCAGCTCAGTTCCTTCCTGCTCGACCACGGCATGTCGCTCGAAGAGGCCTTCATGAGCCACCCGAGCCGGTGGATGCATTGGATCCGCGAGCCGAACAGGCCGAAGCGGTCCACCGTGACCCCGCAGTGCGGCATGCTGAAGTCGGCATCACTCAGACGGGACAGACGCTACCGGCTGACCGCAGCGCCACGAGCTTGTTTTTCGTTTTGAGCATCGGATCGCGTCAGCTATGCAGTTGCTGACGTTGGTGGTCAGCGGGCTTACTCACGCTGATTGACAACAAGCAGTCGCAGGGCCTGCGACCGACGCCGCCGCGAATGGCCGCTGAGCGAGGTACTGCGGACGTTGCTTGAGGCCGTGGCGCGGTACGACCAACACATCGCCGGACCAGGGGCGAGCTTCGTCAAGGTCCGCTCCAACGTCTGCTCCTCCTCGGCTCGACGGGTCACTCCCACCCCAAGGTGTCGTATTTGTTTTCGGCAATGTTCTCTTGGTGAGTCGCCGCTTCATGGGCCGCCCGCACTGCCTGTTCGGCTTGCAGCAGGTCTTCGGCGAGCCGTTCCAGCACCTGCTGCCGCAGCACGAATTTATCCATGATGGAAGGTAGACATCTCGAACAATCCGGTGGTCAAGACTTGATTGTGAAGGGCGCTACCAGCCTACGACGCTTCTGTTGGCCGCCGGTCAGCAGAAACCATGGGTCGGGTTCCGCCGGTCGTCAGGGGCAGTAGGAATTATTCGCGGCCCGACGCGTAGGCTGCGCTACACAAGTGACCGGTCAGGGAGGTGCAGCGGTCATCCGACTTGTTGATGATGGTGCGACCGGTTTCGGCTCGGGCTGCCGTTCAC
>JANMMH010000513.1:0-4550 GCA_031373055.1 Rubrivivax sp.
GTGCGGCAGCGTGGGGAAATGCAGGTGCGTGAGCGGCACGTACAGAAAGAAGGGCTGCGCATCGGCCGCGTGCTGGCGCATGAAGTGAATGGCGCGCTCGGTCAATTCACTGTCGATCAGCCGGCGCTTGGCAAGGTCGTAATCCGCGACGTCGCGCGCTGGCTCGCCGGCAAGCCCGTGCATCACCTGGGGTACGTCGACGACCGTGGGGTCGAAGCCGGTGAGCTGGTGAACATCGTTTCGTTGCTGGTGCGCGGGATGCCGTACCACTCATCAAAACCGCGCTGATGCGGGAAGCGGCCGTCGCGGTCGCCCAGGTGCCATTTGCCGAACATGGCGGTGGCGTAGCCGGCTTCTTTCAAGACCTGCGGCAGCGTTTTTTCCCAGGGGTGGATGCCTTGCGGAAGGCCGGCCGGCACCGACTGCAGCGCACCCGTGCGTATGGGGTGGCGCCCCGTCATCAGGGCCGAACGCGTGGGCACGCAGTCGCTCTCGACGTTGAAGTTCAAGCACCTCAAGCCCTCTTGCGCCAGCGCGTCAATGCGCGGCGTGGGCGCGCCACGCAAGGCGCCGCCGCCATAGCAGCCGAGTTCCCCCCAGCCCAGGTTGTCGGCCAGAACCAGGACGATGTGCGGGCGCTTCTTCGTCGGCATGCTCAATCCAACGAAATCTTGCGTTCTTTGATGAGCTTGGCCCAGCGCTCACGGTCCTGAACCATGCGCTGCAGAAAGGCCTCGGGTGGCGTCGCAATGATGTCCATCGCAGCGTTCGAAAAGTGCTGTTTGACGGCCGGCTCGGCCAGGCTTTCTTCGACGCTGCGGCGCAGGCGTGTCACCACGGCCGGGGGTGTGCCCTCGACAGCAAACAAGGCCGACCACTGCGGCACGTCGATGTCGCCCGCGCCGCTCTCGGCCAAGGTGGGTGTGTCGGGCAGCATGGGCGAGCGGCTGCGCGTGCTCACGGCCAGCGCGATCAGCTTGCCGGATTTGATGTGTGGCAGCACCGCCGCCGCGCCCAGCACCGCCACCGTGACCTGGCCCGCAACGACATCCGTCACCGCCTGTCCGCCGCCCTTGTAGGGGATGTGCAGGAGGTCGATGCCGAGGTTTTGCGCGAACAGCTCCCCGACCAGATGTTGCAGCGAGCCTTGGCCCGAACTGGCATAGGGCACTTGATTGGGTTTGCTGCGCGCGCTGGCCTGCAGGTCCCTCATCGTCTTCAGACCTGACGACGGGGAGGTCACGACGACGATGGGCTGGTAGGACAACACCGCGATGGGCGTGAACGACTTGCTCAGGTCCCAGGTCGACGTCCTAAAAAGCGGCAGCAGCGACACCGAGTCGGACGCCACCAGAAACGTGTGATGGTCTTTGGGCGCGCGCAGCACCGCGTCCACGCCCAAGGCGCCATTGGCCCCGGGCTTGTTGTCGACCACGATCGTCTGGCCCAGCCGCTTGCGCGCACTTTCGGCCACCACACGGGCCGCCACGTCGTTCGAGCCGCCGGGTGGAAACGGCACCACCAGCGTGATGGCTTTGCTGGGCCACTCCTGTGCCTGGCCAGCAACGGGCGCCAGCGCCAGGGCCAACAGCGTCAGCAGCCCCAAGCGTCGCGGCCCCAGCGCGCGAGGTGTGGACATGGCGTCTCCAGACTTGTAAAGGTGGGTGCACTGTAAAAGCCTGGCATCAGGCCTGGCTCAATTGTTTCGTCCTTATCATCAGCTTTCACTGAACATTGGGAGTCCCCGGGTGAACCCACCTCGACTCGACCAACTGCGCGTCAAGCAACTGCGATTCCTGAGCCTGCTGGAGAGCCATGGCTCGCTGGCAGCGACGGCGGACAAGCTGTCGCTGTCACCGTCTGCCGCGAGCATGATGCTCAAGGAAATCGAAGGGCTGTTCGGCACCAAGCTCTTCCGCCGCCAAGGCCGCGGCATGGCACTGACCGATGCCGGACGCGACCTGCTGCCGCGTTGCCAGACGGTGCTGGGCGAAGTCGGCGCGATGGCTTCAACGCTGAAAGAAACGGGCCACCCCGTGTTGCGCATTGGCGCCTTTCCGCACACCACCAACACCGTGCTGCCTGGCATCGTCAAGAAGCTGCTGGCGGGCCCACCAGAGTGGCGCTTGCAGATCGTGGACGGCAGCGCGGACCACCTACTTCAACTGCTGCTGCGCGGTGAGATCGACCTGCTGCTCGGGCGCTTGCCGCGCCAGGCTGTGGGCACGCCAGCGATCGATGGGCTTGCACAGCGTGTGCTGTACGAAGGCAGCCTGTCGGTGGTGGCTGCGCGCAAGCACCCGCTGGCCGGCCGGCGCAAGCTGTCGCTGAGTGAGCTGCTGACATGGCCTTGGATACTGCCTGGCATGCAGTCGACCACGCGCGTGGCCTTGGTGGACGAGTTCCTGAAGCACGGCCTGACACCACCTGTCCCGGTGGTGGAGTCGCCGTCTTTCTTCTACAGCTTGTCGGTGGTGGCGCAAACCGATCTGTTGACCTGTTGCGCCCATTCCGCAGCGCTGCAAAACAGCAACGCGACGTCGATCTTGCCAGTGACCGTGGGCTCGAACTCGGCTGCGGTGGCGCTGGTATGGCGCAAGCATTCGGCCGAGGCGCAGCGGGCGGTGGACCACTTGGGCTGAGAGGCTGAAACGGTGTATCTACGACATGTATACTTTGGCGCATTCTTCTTCCTGGAGCATCCCATGAACGTCGCCAAACTGTTCACCCACGGCGGCAGCCAAGCCGTGCGCCTGCCCAAGGAGTTCCGCTTCGAGGGCACCGAAGTTCACGTCCGGCGCGTTGGCAACGAGGTCGTGCTCAGCGCTCAGCCCCCCGCCGACTTTCAATCCATGCTGGACGCGTTGGCGGACTTTGAGCCTGGGGTGCGCCTGGAGCGTGAGCAACCAGCAACGCAAGTGCGGGCTGCCATCAAGGCGAGGCGCTGATGCGCTACATGCTCGACACCGACATCTGCATCTACACCATCAACGAACGGCCTGCGGCCGTGCTGCGCGCGTTCCGTCAGTTCCAGAGCACGGGCCTGGGCATCTCGTCGGTCACGGCTGCGGAGTTGTTCTTCGGTGTCGCGCGCACCGGCTCGCAGCGAAACGTGGATGCGCTGCGCCGCTTCCTAGCCACGCTTGAAGTCGCCCCCTTCGACGCGCAGGCGGCCGAGGTGAGCGGCTCGATGCGGGCATGGCTGGCGGCCCAGGGCACGCCTATCGGGCCCTATGACAGCTTGATCGCCGCGCACGCCCACGCCCTGGGCGTGACTCTGGTCACCAACAACACACGCGAGTTCGAGCGCGTGCCTGGGTTGAAGGTGGAGAACTGGGCGGCGTAGGGAGTCGTTCGGCGGGATGTGTCTGTCACCAGGACGTCGGCGGCGCCTTGTCGACTACACGTCAGCCGGTACACCAGCCTGTATGTCAGCCTTGACAAACCGCACGCTCAGACGGAGCATTGTCGACAATCGACGATGAAGAAAAAATGCAATCGCGTTCCACCACTCAAGCTGCCATCCCCGCTGCGAAACCGCCCAAGACCGGTGCGCCAAAAATCGCCCGCCTGCCCAAAGCCACCTTCCGCGAGCACATCGTCGAGCGCCTGCGCGGCGCCATCTTGTCGGGCGAACTGCTGCCCGGCGCGGCACTGGTCGAGACGGCGCTGGCCGAGCAATTCCAGGTCAGCCGCGCGCCGCTGCGCGAGGCCTTGCGCCAGCTCATCGAGCAAGGCCTGGTCAGCACCGTGCCCTACACCGGCACGCATGTTGTGCAGCTGACGGTGGCCGATGTGCGCGAGATCCACTCCATGCGCATCATGCTGGAGCGCTTCGCGTTTGAGCAGGCTTGGCCGCAGCGTGATGCGCGCTTTCGCAAGGAGCTGCGGCGCCGGCACGCGATGCTGTCTGCGGCCATCGACTGCGGCGACGACGCGGCCTGCATCGCGGCCGAGCTTGAGCTGCACAGCCTCGTCTACGAAGCCTGCGGCCATAGCCTGCTGCAGCGCACCTGGGCCGGCTTGCGTGGCCGGCTGCAGCTGTACTGGGCGGCGCACCACCGCGCGCACGGCTCGCGCGGGCCCAGGCGCGACAGCCACGACAGCTATGTGGCCGCTGCGCTTGGCGACGACATCGACACGATGCGCGCCGAGATCGGCGAGCACATGCAACGCGGCGCATCCCAGACCGAAAAATTCTTACGTACGCGCTCGCGTGCAACGCCGCCTGTCCCCTCCGTTCGACCTGCTCGTTCATCACCCCCTCGTAAAGGAAGCTCGACATGACCTCCATCCATCGCCGCCGAACCCTGCACGCCTTGGCCGCCGTGCCACTTGCATTGACCTTGCCCAGCGGCACACACGCCCAAACCGGCGGCACGCTGGGCCAGATCAAACAGCGTGGCTCCCTGCGCGTGGGTGTGACGCAAGCACCGCCGTGGTACTCCAAAGACCCGAAGTCGGGCGAATGGAGCACGGGCCTTGGGGTCTCGATGGGCAAGGCCATGGCCGGCTCGCTGGGCGTCAAGTTCGAAGCGGTCGAGGTGACC
>JANMMH010000514.1:0-1573 GCA_031373055.1 Rubrivivax sp.
ATGAGCTCACCCAGCGCGTCTTCCAGCGCCTGCGCGGCTTGTTTTTCACTCGACGCACGCTCGCCAAGCAGGCTCATCAGCGGGTCGGCTTCACGCATCGGGTACAGGTCAAACACCAGCCGGTGCTGATAGGCCGCCACCGGCGCTAGCGTGAACTGCTGCGGCAGCACGGGCTGCTTGAGGTCGATCACCAAACGCAGCACACGCGGCTGGTACTGGCCCACACGCACGCCGGCGATGAAGGGGTCGCCAGCGCGCACCTTGCCCACGAGTTCGCGCAGCGCGTGGTCCAGGCCCAGGCCGTCGATGTCGACCACCAAACGGTGCGGCGCTTCGGTGAGGAAATGGCGCGCGGCCAGAGGTGTGTCGCTTTCGATCGTCAGCCGGGTGTAGTCGCGCGCGGGCCACAGGCGCACGCCGACGATGGCCGCGCCGAAGGCGAGTGTGGGTGCCTGCAACATCAGCGTTAGCACGCCGGCGCGTTGCAAGGCCTGGCGCCGTGTCACGGGTGCGGCCGGTGTGAACGGCCTCATGCCAGCAAGGCCAGGCCGCGTGCGCTGTAGGCGCGCAGCGTGAGCTCGCGAGCGCGCTCGTCCAGCGCGCGAATAGTCAGCGCCAGGTCGGGCGTGGGCAACTGTGCGCGTGCCTTCTCGGGCCACTCGGCCAGCTTCAAGCCCGGGCTGGCGTAGAGGTCGCGAAACCCCGCGTCGACCCACTCGCGTGCGTCGTTGAAGCGATAGAAATCGAAGTGGGCGATGGTCAGGCCGGGCAGCTCGTAGGTCTCGACCACAGCGTAGGTGGGACTCTTCACGCGCCCCTGCACGCCCAGTGCATGCAGCAGGTGGCGCACGAACGTGGTCTTGCCGGCGCCGAGCTCGCCCCTCAACTCAATGGTCGCGTCGCGCAGCGCGGGCAGGGCGGCCAGGTGTTGCGCCAGGGCGGCGCAGGCGGCCTCAGTGGGCCAGTGCAGCGTGCGGCTTCCTAGAATCGGCGCATGACACTCGCCATCGACGGCCAGGTTTTGCTCCAGCAACTGCGGGCTTGGGGACATGAGCTCGGATTCTCACAGATCGGTGTCGCTGGCATCGACTTGAGCCATGCCGAGCCCGGGCTTGCCGCCTGGCTCGCCGCCGGCTTTCACGGCTCGATGGACTACATGGCGCGCCACGGCATGCGCCGTGCCCGCCCGACCGAGCTGGTGCCGGGCACGCTGAGCGTGATCACCGCGCGCATGGACTATTTGCCACGCAGCAGTGCGCCCGATTGGGCCGCCAGTGAACTCGCACGCAGCGCGCGCGACGGCGAAGCCGTGATCTCGGTCTACGCCCGTGGCCGCGACTATCACAAGGTGCTGCGCGCACGCTTGCAGCAACTCGGCACGCTTGGGCACCGTGTCTTCACCGATTCCGCGCCGGTGCTCGAAGCCGAACTCGCCATACGCAGTGGCATCGGCTGGCGCGGCAAGCACACGCTGGTGCTGCACCGCGAAGCCGGCTCGATGTTCTTCCTGGGCGAGATCTACATCGACGTGGCGTTGCCGGCCAGCGCGCCCGTTCCCGAGGCTTGTGGCACC
>JANMMH010000533.1:0-5627 GCA_031373055.1 Rubrivivax sp.
CGCGTGGCGGCGATGGTGGCGGCTGGCGAGGGCGGTGGGGGGGGGGGGGTTGGGAGTAAAGGGGGGGAAATCGGCCGTTCAGGCCCGGGTCGGGGGCCAAGATCGCAACCCCAAACCCCACGCCCACGCCACCCGCCCCCAGACCGTGATCGGCTGACACTCGGGGCGACCCTCAAGCCGCCCGCAAACAATCCACGATCTTCAAGCGCGCGGCGCGCCAGGCGGGGATGAAGCCACCCACGGCACCCATGGCCAGCGCGAAAAGCATGGCCTTGAAGGCAATCGCTGGCGTGAACTTGAACTGAAACGCTAACTCCGAAAAGGTGCTGAAGTTGGTGGTGGAGATGTCCACCGCCTGCATGAAGCTGGCCGCCGCCAGGCCGACCACGCCGCCCGCCAGCGACAGCAAGAGCGCTTCACTCAAGAACGCGATCAACACCGCACCACGGCGAAACCCGAGCGCGCGCAAAGTCCCGATCTCGCCGATGCGCGAGGCCACTGAGCCGAACATGGTGATCATGGCGCCGACCACTGCGCCGATGGAAAAGATCACCGACAGCGACGTGCCGAGGATGCTGATGAACGTAGCCAGCGCTTCACTTTGCTCGGCGTAGAAGCGCACCTCGCGCTTGGCGTCGAGCGTGAGGCGTGGGTCGGTGTCGATCTGCTCGCGCACGCGCTCGAAGAGCGAGGCGTCGGCAAGGCGCATGACGACGCTGGAATAAGCATTGCGGCGAAAGGCCTGCATCAGCTGCTCGGCGTCAGCCCAGATTTCGGAGTCGAAGCCACTGCGGCCCGCGTCGAAGAGACCCACCACGACCCAGTCGCGCCCGCCAAAGCGCAAGGTGGCGCCGATCTCGACACCACGAAAGCCCGCCGCGATGGCGCGCCCGGCGATGACCTCGCTGCTGCCCGGGCGGAACATGCGGCCCTCCATCAAGCGCACCTGCGGGCGCAGCGCCAGGCCGATCTCGCTGGTGCCGCGCATGGTCACGTTGCTGGGTTTGCCGCTGCTGCGTTTGGGCAGGTTGTTGAGGATCACCGGCTCCTTGCTCACCAGCGCGCGGCCTGCCCCGTCGCGCGCAATGCCGGGCAGCGTTTCAAGGATGGCCGCCTGGCTGCGCACGATGCCGCTGTTGATCTCGGCGCCCGCGCCTTTGCGCAGCACGATGAGGTTGTCATCCTGCCCGGTGGCCACGAGCGTGGCGCGGATGCCCTCGCTCATCATCAACACGGTGGCGAAGACGTAGACCACGAGCGCCATGCCGGCGGCCGTGAGCAAGGTCGTCACCCGCCTAACCCACAAGTTACGTGCCACGTAGCTGAAGGGGACGGCGTTCATCGCGTGTTCTTCAGGCGACGTGCCGCAAGCCGGCCACGATGTCGATGCGGCTCATCTTCCACGCCGGCCAGGCGGCTGCCACCACGCCCACCACCAGGCAGGCCAGCATCTGCAAGGCCATGGTTTCCGGCGAGACCTGGAACACCGGGAACAGCGCACCGGTGAGTGAGCGAAAGCCCGCCGCCAGTGGCAAGGTCACCAGCACGCCGGCCACGCCACCGATGACGGCGATGAACAGGCTTTCACCGAACAACAAACGCACCACAAAGCCTGGCGGGAAACCGAGGGCTTTGAGCGTGGCGTACTCGGCCAGCCGCTCGCGCGCCGTCATGGCCATGGTGTTGGCCATCACCGCCATGATGATGACGATGATGATGAAGCTCACCGCTTGCAGCGCCAGCAGAATAGCTTCGCTCATCGAGACGAAACCGAGCTGGAAAGCCTTCTCCGTTTCGGTCAGCGTTTCGGCCAAGGAGTTCTTGAACTGCGCGTCGATGCGCTGCGAAATCAGCGCGGCGTTGTTGGGCTCATCGATGCCCAGCACGTACACGCCGACCTGATTGGCGCGTGCGCCGCGAGCGCGCACGAATTCGTTGAGAAAGCCCCAGTGAAAGAGCAACTGACTCTCATCCACCGTGGCGTCGGCGCCGTCCCAAATGGCGCGCAGGGTGAAGGTCCAGGTGCCCGGGTAGATGGTGCCCTTGATGGGAATCTGGTCGCCGATTTTCCAGCCCCATTTGTCGGCCAGCTTGCGCCCCACCAGCGCGCCTTGGCGGTCGCGCAGCCAGGCCAGGCGGTCGTTGTCGTTGATCACGTATTCGGGGTACAGCGCCAGGTAAGTTGGCGCGTCCACCGCGAACTGCGGGAAGAAGTTGCGCGGCTCCAGGTAGATGCCACCAAACCAGTTCGACCACGAGATTTGCGTCACGCCTTCGACGGCGCGCAACCGCTCGGCGTAGGCCAGCGGCAAGGCGATGGTGAGCGAGGTCGCGCTGCGTGTGATGAGCCTTGTGCTGGAGCTTGCGTTGGCGCCGGCATACCAGGCGTCGACGATGGTGCGCAGCATGCCAAATGCGCACACGGCGACCACCAGCCCGACCATGGTGAGCAGCGTGCGCAGCTTGTGGCGGAAGGCGTTTTTCAGCAGCAGGCGAAAGACGAACATGGTGGCTAGTGTCGAGTGTCGTCAGCGCGGTTTCAGGCCAACACCTCGTCCACCAGCACGCCTTTTTCCAGGTGCACCAGCCGCCCAGCACGTGCCGCCGCCTTGGGGTCGTGCGTGACCATCACGATGGTCTTGCCGAGTTCACGCACCAGCCGCTCCATCAGGCCCAGCACTTCCTGGCCGGTGTTGCGGTCAAGGTCGCCCGTGGGCTCGTCGGCGACGATGAGCGTGGGGTCGGTGACCAGCGCACGCGCAATCGCCACGCGCTGTTGCTGGCCGCCCGAGAGCTCGTTGGGATAGTGGTCGGCACGGTCGGCCAGCGAGACCAGCTCCAGCATCTGCTGCACGCGCGCGCGGCGCTCGCGGCTGCTCAGGCCTGTCAGCAAGAGTGGCAGCTCGATGTTCTCAAACGCTGTCAGCACAGGCATCAAGTTATAGAACTGGAAGATGAAGCCGACGTTGGCCGCGCGCCAGTCCGACAGCTCGGCGTCGCTCAGCATGGCGATGTCGATGCCGGCCATCTCAATCGTGCCGGCCGTGGGCTTGTCGATGCCGGCAATGAGGTTGAGCAAAGTGCTCTTGCCCGAGCCACTGGGGCCCATCAGCGCGACGAATTCGCCAGCGGCCACTTCCAGCTCAATGCCCATCAGCACGGGGATTTCTTGCCCGCCGCGCTGGTAGGACTTGTGCAGATCGTGGATGCGGATGAGAGGCTCGCTCATCACGCGCTCACTTGCCGGCCACGCTGACCTTGGCGCCGGCTTGCAGCTTGTCGCTCGGCGACAGCACGAGCTTGTCGCTCGGCTTGAGCCCGGCGCTGGTGATTTCCAGCGCGTCGCCTAACGTACGACCAACGCTGACAGGCACAGCCTCCAGCGCGTCGGCGTTGATGCGAAAGACGATCTTCTTGCCGTCGCGCTCGACCACCGTTTTCGGGTTCACGGCAGTCACGGGTTTGAAGTCGTTGTCGCTCGCCACTTTCGACAAGAACACGACCTTGGCGCTCATCTCGGGCAGCACGCGCGCGTCGAGTTTCTCGAAGCGGATCTTGGTCATCACGGTGGCCTTGGCGCGGTCGACCGTGGGCACGACGCTGGCCACGAAACCACGAAAACGCTCGCCTGGCAAGGCGTCCAGGGCAATCTCCACCGGCTGCTCGACCTTGATGCGCCCGACGTTGGCCTCCGAGACATCCGCCTCGACTTCGAGCGTGCCCATGTCGGCCATGGTCACCACCGCACCTTGCGAGCCCGAGGCGCTGGAAAACGGCGTGATCATGTCGCCGACGTTGGCGTTCTTCACCAGCACCACGCCGTCAAACGGCGCGCGCACTTCGGTGTTGGCGCGGTTGACTTCGTTGATCTTTAGCTGGGCCGAGGCCACGGCGTGCGCCCCTTGCGCCGAAGCTACGCCGGCCTGCGCCGAGCCCACGGCTACACGCGCAGCGTCGGCGCGGCGCTTGCTGGCGTCCACCGCCTGCGCCGAGATGAAACCCTGCGCTTGCAAGCCTAGTGTGCGTTGCAGCTCAGCCTCGGCATTGCCGAGTTCCACCTGCGCCTGGCGCACGCCCGCTTCGGCCATGCGCCGGCCGGCATCCGCCTGCTGCACGCCGGCCTGTGCGGCAACAAGTTGCGCGGCCACGTCCGAGGCGTCCAGCCGCGCAATCAAGGCGCCGGCCTTGAGCCGCGAGCCTTCACGCACGTTCAACTCAATCAAACGACCGGTGGCTTTGGAAGACACTGCCGCACGGCGCTGCGCCACCACGTAGCCCGAAGCGGTGAGCTGCGCGAACTGCGCCGAGGGGTAGGCCGACATCACGCCGCTGGCCTGCACTTCGGTCTTGCGCGAAAACATGACTATTGCGACAGCTGCAGCAGCGACCAACACGAGCACGAGCCACACCCAGCGTCGCTTGCGTCGCGGTGCGCGCTTGGGCGCAGGGCTCAGCCGCGACGGCGTGACCGGCGCGCTAACGGCGGGGTTGAGCGGTGAAGGGACAGGGGTCGAGCTAACTTCTGTCATCGGTAAATTCGCGCGCTTGGTCACGCGAAACAGACGCGCCGGCGGGCTGCGGCGCGGGCATTGTGGCCTACTGCTCGCCATGCCCGTACGGCCCGGAATGCCTATGAAAAGATCGCCCATCAGGCGCTGCGTGACAGGACTGCTTGCGGTGTGCATGAGCGTGGCGCAGGCTTGCCCAGTCAGCATTGACGCCGTGATGGCCGAGCTCAACGCCCTGCGCGCGCGAGGCGGCGTGTGCGGCGCGCGCGGCGCGTTCCCAGCGGCTGGCCCGGTGCAATGGAACACCACGCTGGAAGCCATGGCACGCCAACACGCGCGCTTTCTCGTCGGCGTGGGCGAGCTGCGCCACCGCAACGAAGCCGGCCAGGCGCTGGCCGAGCGCGCCACGGCAGCGGGCTATCGCTTCAGACGCATCGGCGAAAACCTGGCCCAGGGCCAGCCGACGCTAACGTCGGTGTTGCACGCATGGACGGTCAGCGATACACACTGCGCGACGCAACTCGGCGCGGCCTACACCGATGTGGCCCTGGCCTGCGAGCCCGGCAAGAACGGCCGTCCGCTGTGGGTCATGGTGCTGGCGCGACCGCAACCTTGAGCGCGCGCGAGGGCGGACCTTGCGTGGGCTGCGTGCTCAGAGGAATGCGTAGCGCTGCGACATCGAATTGGCTATCCTCCTTCGACAACGAACCCAGAAGGGCGCCCCATGACCGATCGACGCACATTCCTGCGTGGCGCTGGCGCCGCGCTCGCTCCATCGATCGCGCCAAGCTTGGCACGTGCGCAGGGCCGCCCGGCGCGCATCGGCTACATCTCGCTGCGGCCTGGCCCCAACGAATTCGATCAGGCCTTCGTGCGCGGGCTGCGCGAGCGCGGCTGGATCGAAGGCCAGAACCTGACGATCGACTTCCGCTGGGCGGCGTTCGACGGCAAGCGTGTTGGGCCACTGGTGACCGAACTGCTCGCCCTGCAACCCGCGCTGATGCTCTGCGCGGATGGAGGACTGGGCCCGGTTCGGTCACAGAACCCGGCCATGCCGATCGTGGTGCCGGCGTTTGGCGACCCGATTGCGGGCGGCGCAACAACCAGCCTCGCGCGGCC
>JANMMH010000536.1:0-6779 GCA_031373055.1 Rubrivivax sp.
GCCGGCCAACGTCGATGTCGCCATTCGCACCATCACCATGGCCGTGTGCGTCACGCTGGCCTGCATCGTGCTGGGTTTTCCGCTGGCCTATTACATGGCGCGCCACGCCCGAGGTGCTGGCAAGGCCGCGCTGTATGTAGCCGTGATGCTGCCGCTGTGGAGCAGCTACCTCGTGCGCTTGTATGCCTGGAAGCTGCTGCTGGCCAAAGAAGGTGCCATCGCCTGGCTGGCCACGCAAACCCAGCTGAGCTGGCTGCTTGAGGCCGTGCTCGCGCTGCCCGCCGTGGGTGGCCCGAGCCTGAGCTTTTCGACGCTCGGGACCTTCATCGTCTTCGTCTACATGTGGCTGCCTTTCATGGTGCTGCCGATCATGGCGGCGGTGGAGCGCATCCCGTCGTCGACGCTGGAAGCCTCAAGCGATCTCGGGGCACATCCGGGCACGACGTTTCGCCGCGTCATCCTGCCCCTGGCCATGCCGGGGGTGGCGGCGGGTTCGATCTTCACCTTCTCGCTGACGCTGGGCGACTACATCATTCCGCAGGTCATCGGCGACTCCACGCTGTACATCGGCCAGGTTGTCTATCGCCAGCAGGGCGTGGCGGGCAACGTGCCTTTTGCGGCGGCGTTTTCGCTGGTGCCGATCGTTGTGATCGGCGTCTACCTGTGGTGGGCCAAACGCCAGGGGGCTTTTGATGCGCTCTAGTGCGGTGGGCACCAGCCCGTGGCTTTTGCGTGTTAGCGCCTGGGGCGTGGTGGCCTTCTTGCATGTACCCTTGGCGCTCATCGTGCTGTACGCCTTCAGCGCCGAAGACCAAAGCTACATGTTTCCGCCGCCGGCCCTGACCACACGCTGGTTTGCTGTGGCCTGGGGGCGCGAGGACGTCTGGGCCGCCATCCGCCTGAGCTTTGAAGTGGCGGCCTGGTCCACCGCCATCGCGCTCGTCTTGGGCAGCCTGGCCGCAGCCGCGCTGGCGCGGGCCAGCTTCTTCGGCCGCGATGTCATCTCCATGCTCTTCATCTTGCCGATTGCGTTGCCCGGCATCATCAGCGGCATCTCTTTGCGCAGTGCCATGCACACGCTGGAGATTCCGTTCTCGTTCTGGACCATCGTTGTCGGCCACGCCACTTTTTGTGTCGTGGTGGTCTACAACAACGCCGTGGCGCGGCTGCGCCGGCTCAACCCCAACCTCATCGAAGCGTCGATGGACCTGGGCGCCGACAGCTTCCAGACACTGCGCTACGTCGTGCTGCCGCAGATGGCCTCGGCCTTGCTCGCGGGCGCCTTGCTCGCCTTCGCGCTGAGTTTTGATGAAGTCATCGTCACGACGTTCACCGCCGGGCAGCAGACCACGCTGCCGATCTGGATGCTGCAAGAGCTGATCCGCCCGCGCCAGCGCCCTGTTACCAACGTGGTGGCGGTGATCATCATCGCGTTGACCTTTGTGCCGATCTTGCTGGCCTATTCGCTGACGCGTGCCGACGAGCCGGCGCCGCGTTGAATCCTTTGAACCGAGACGACCCAAGGAGCCCCACCATGAACCCGGCCACCGAACTCTTGATCGACGGCGCTTTCGTCAGCGGCGAAGGCGAAAGCGAACGCGTGCTCAACCCGTCTACGGGTGAGCTCTTGGCCCTTGTCCCAGAGGCTTCAGTCGAGCAGGTGCACCGGGCCGTCTCGGCCGCGCACCGCGCCTTTGACAGCTGGAGCGAAAGCACGCCGTCTGAGCGTTCACGTTTGCTGCTGAAGTTGGCCGATGCCATCGAGTCGCGCGCCGAAGAATTCGCACGCCTGGAAAGCCTGAACTGCGGCAAGCCTTACGCGCGCGCGCTGGCCGATGAGATCCCTGCCGTGGCCGATTGTTTTCGCTACTTCGCGGGTGCGGCGCGCTGCATGAGCGGCACGGTGGCCAACGAATACCTGGCCGGCCACACCAGCATGATCCGCCGTGACGCCATCGGCGTGGTGGGCTCCATCGCGCCCTGGAACTACCCGCTGATGATGGCCGCATGGAAGATCGCGCCGGCCCTGGCCGCGGGCAACACCGTCGTGATCAAACCGAGCGAGCAAACGCCGCTAACGACGCTGTTACTGGCACGCGTGGCGGTGGAGATCTTGCCCAAAGGTGTGCTCAACGTCATCACCGGCCGTGGCACCAGTGTGGGTCAGCCCCTGGTGGAGCACCCCAAGGTCGCCATGGTCAGCCTGACGGGCGACGTTTCCACCGGCCGCAAGATTTTGCAAGCCGCCACCGGCACCCTGAAGCGCACGCACCTTGAGCTGGGCGGCAAAGCACCCGTGATCGTCTTCGACGACGCCGACATCGCCGCAGTGGTGGAAGGCCTGCGCACTTTTGGCTACTACAACGCCGGCCAGGACTGCACGGCGGCCTGCCGCGTCTACGCGGGCGCCAAGGTCTACGACCGCCTGGTGGCGGATCTGTCCAGCGCCGTCAAGAGCATCAAGATGGGCATGCAGGATGACCCGGAGGCGGAGATCGGCCCGCTCATCAGCGAGCGCCAACGCAACCGCGTGGCCAGCTTCGTTGAGCGTGCCTTGATGAGCGGCCACATGGAAATCACCGCCGGTGGCAAAGCCCGCACCGGCAGCGGCTTCTTCTACGAACCCACGGTGGTGGCGGGTGCGCGCCAGGAAGACGAGATCGTCAAGCGCGAGGTCTTCGGCCCGGTCGTCAGCGTCACGCGCTTCAGCGACACGGAGCAGGCCATCCAATGGGCCAACGACTCCGACTACGGCCTGGCCTCGTCGGTATGGACGCAAGACGTGGGCCGCGCCATGCGCGTGGCCAAGAAGCTGCAGTACGGCTGCACCTGGATCAACACGCACTTCATGCTCGTCAACGAGATGCCGCACGGCGGACTGAAGTCGTCAGGCTACGGCAAGGACTTGAGCATGGTTGCACTAGACGACTACACGGTGGCGCGGCACATCATGGTGAAGATGTAGCGCGGCCGCTCGGCGCTAAGCCGCGCGCCGCGCACGCGACTGTTCGCGCGCCAGCTCGATGAATTCGCTGGCCGCCGGCTTCAGCCCCGAGCCGCGGCGCCAGACCAGGCCGACGTCGACCGTCGGCACGTCGTCGCGCAGCGGGCGTACTTCCACATGCTCGGCGTCCAGCGTCCACGGGCGGTAGAGAAAGTCCGGCAAGAGCGCGATGCCCGCGCCCGCGCCGACCAGCGAGCGCACGGCTTCGAGCGACGAGGTGCGCAAGATGCAACGCGGCTTGAGCTGATGGCGCGCCCACACGCTGCGCATCAGCTCGTCGATGCGATCGGCCTCCAGCACGATCTGGTCGCAGCCGGCGCACTCGGCCAGCGTCAACTGCTCCTGCGCGCACAGGGCGTGGTTTGACGGCAGCCAGACGCGGTTGGCGCTGCGCGTCAGTGTCTCGGCCACCAGCGCCTGCGGCTCGCTCAGCACGTTGCTGATCATGATGGCGACATCGAGCTCGCCGTTGATGAGCAGGTGCTCAAGGAAGCGCGGCGAGTCTTCGGTGACGAAGACTTCCACCGCCGGGCAGTTGCGCCGAAAGCGGCTGAATAGCTCGCTCAGGTAGTAGCCCGCCACCAGGCTGCTCACGCCGATGGTGAGCACGCCGCCGAGCACGCTGGCGGCGTCATCGGCGTGCAGCCGTGTGGCGTCGGCCACGGCGGCTAACACTTTACGTGCGCTGACCAGGAAACGGTGGCCGTGCGGCGTGAGCGTCATGCCCTTGGAGCTGCGCTCGAAGAGCTGGCTGCCGAGCTCATCTTCAAGCTCCAGCATGGCCTGCGTGACGGCACTCTGCGCGATGTTGAGCATGCGCGAGGCGGCAGCCACCGAGCCGCTTTCGGCCACGCTGATGAAGTAGCGAAACTGGCGCAGCGTGACGCGGCGGTGGTGCATGACGCAATTGTCAGCGAGCATGTGCGCCCGCCGCTTGGGCGCCGATGCGGCTGCACGTGTCGTTCCGCATACGGGAACTACGGTCTTCTATGCTTGACGGCAGGCACAATCGATCGCTGGCGCCACCCCCCGCTGCGCGCGCAAGGAGACCTATGTCCACAGCCATCACCTTGCGTCTCAACGGCAGCACGCGCAGCACCACCGCCGACGCGCAAACGCCGCTGCTGTACGTGCTGCGCAATCAGCTCGATCAACAGGGCCCACGCTTTGGCTGTGGCCTGGCGCAATGCGGCGCCTGCACCGTGCACCTGGACGGCCGCGCCACGCGGTCTTGTGTCACGCCCGTGAGCGTGGCCACGGGATCCAACCGCCCCGAGCTGACCACGCTCGATGGCCTGGCCGCCGCCTGGCGGCGCGAGCAGCGCATCAGCGACCAGGCGGTGCTTCATCCTGTTCAGCAGGCCTTCATCGACGAAGAGGCCGCGCAATGCGGCTACTGCATCAACGGCTGGATCATGACGGCCGCCGCGCTGCTGAAAGAGAAGCCGCGTGCCACCGACAAGGAGCTGCGTGAAGGCCTGTCGGGCTTGAAGTGCCGTTGCGGCACGCAGGTCAGCGTGCTGCGTGCCGTCAAGCGTGCGGCCAAAGTGATGCTGGCCGCCAGGGGTGCAGCATGACTAACGCTGAACTTGAACGGCGTGGGTTCATCGCTGGTGGCGCCGCACTGCTGGTGACGCTGGCGCTGCCGGCCTCGTCACAAACCGCTGCTGGCGAAGGGCCCGCCACGAACGGCCTGGCGCGCGAGCGGCTGGACTCCTGGCTGGCCATCGATGCGCAAGGCAAGGTCACGGCGGCGGTGGGCAAGATCGACGCCGGCCTGGGCATCCCCACGGCCTTTGCCCAGATCGTGGCGGATGAGCTCGATGTTCCCTTCGCCAGCGTGCACATCCACATGGGCGACACCGCCAGCACGGTGGACCAGCGCGGCACCGGCTCCAGCAACGGCATCACCGACGGCGGCGGCGCGCTGCGCATCGCCGCCGCCCAAGCGCGTGGTTTCCTCGTAGCGCGTGCCGCTGAGCGCCTGGGTGTGAGTGCCGCGCAGCTGGACGTGCGCGACGGCGTGGTGCGCGTGGCGGCCGAGCCCACACGCCAAGTCAGCTACGCTTCCTTGTTAGCCGGTGGCCGCTTCGAGCTGGCGGTCGACGCCAAAGTTGCGACCAAAGACCCCGCCACCTACCGCCTGGTGGGCCAACCGGTGCCGCGCATCGACCTCCCGCCCAAGGTCACCGCCGCTTACCCATTCATCGTCGACTTCAAGCTGCCGGGCATGGTGCACGCACGTGTGCTGCGCCCGCCCACGGCCGGCGCCAAGCTGCTGGGCGTGGCGGCACTGCCCAAGACGCCGGGCTTCATTCGCCTCGTGCAGCAGGGCAACTTTGCGGCGGTGGTGTGCGAGGGTGAAGCGCAGGCCGTGCTTGCCGCGCGTGACGTTCAGCTGCAATGGTCGGCGCCCACGCTGGCGTTCTCCAAAGACTACGACGCGCTGTACCAAACGCTGCGCACCGCGCCGGCCAAGAGCCGCAAGGTCGACCGTCAGAACGGTGACGTCGATACGGCACTGCCCGCAGCGGCCAAGCGCATCGAAGCCTGGTACGAGTACCCCTTCCAGTCCCACGCCTGCATGGGCCCGGCCTGCGCGCTGGCGCAGGTTGAAGCCGCCGGCGTGACGGTCTGGATGGGCGGCCAGAAGCCTTATCCGCTGCGCAAGACGGTGTCCGAAATGCTCGGCCGGCCAGCCAGCGATGTGCGCGTGATCTGGTTGCCCGGGCCCGGCTCCTACGGCATGAACGAGGCCGACGACGCGGCCGTGGACGCTGTCATCGTGGCGCAGGCGGTCGGCCGCCCGGTGCGTCTGCAATACGCCCGCAGCGACGCCACTGCCTGGGACCCGAAAGGCCCGCCCGGCGTGTTCCGCCTGAAGGGTGGCCTGGACGCCGCCGGTCGCGTTGTCGCCTTCGACTACCACTCGCGCGGCTACTCGGGCCGCACGCGGCCATCGGGTACGCAGCGCTACGGCGACACCCTGGACGCGCAGCTGATCGGCAATGGTGTGACGAAAAGCGAGGACCTGTACCAGGTGTCGGCTGAAAGCTACCGCTTCGACCACCAGCGGGTCAGCGGCGAACTCATCGACTGGAGCGCCTCGCTCAGCACCGGCCTGCGCACCGCGCACCTGCGCGACCCCGACGGCATGGCCACCGCTTTTGCCAGCGAGAGCTTCATCGACGAACTGGCGCTGGCCGCCGGGCAGGACCCGGTGGCTTTCCGCCTGCAGCACCTGGGCGACCCCCGCCACGCGGCGGTGGTGCGCGCGGCAGCCGAGCGCGCGCAATGGCAGCCGCGGGTCGGTGCCAACCCGCTCAGTGCCATGCCCGGCAGCGGCAGCGGCGGTGCCACGCTGCGCGGCCGGGGCATCGCCTACGCGCCGCGCAATGGCGCGGTGGTGGCCATCGTGGCCGAGGTCGAAGTCGAGCGCGCCACCGGGCAGTGGCGGGCCACGCGCTTCGTCGTGGCGCACGACTGCGGGCTGGTCATCAACCCGCTGAGCCTGGAGCGCGTGATCGAGTCGAACCTGCTGATGTCGCTGAGCCGCACGCGCCACGAAGAAGTGCGCTTCGACGCCGAGCGCGTGCTCAGCGTGGACTGGCTGAGCTACCCGATCCTGGACATGACCGAGGTGCCCGACCGCATCGACGTGGTGCTGGTGGGCAACCAGCCCGGCCGCAGCTACGGTGCCGGCGAGCCGTCAACCCGGCCGGTTGCCGCAGCGCTGGCCAATGCGCTGTTCGACGCCACCGGCGGGCGCTTGCGG
>JANMMH010000568.1:0-2102 GCA_031373055.1 Rubrivivax sp.
GTGCCTGACTTCGGCGCGATGTTCACCTTGCCACGCGTCGTGGGCGTGCAGCGCGCCAAGGAGTTGATGCTCTCGGCGCGCGAGGTGCAGGCCGATGAAGCGCTGCGGCTGGGCATCGCCATGGAGGTGGTGCCGCAAGACCAGCTGCTGGCGCGCGCGCGTGCGCTGGCACAGAGCTTTGTGCACGCCTCGCCACTGGCGGTGAGCATGGTCAAACAGAACGTTGCGCGTGCACTGGCCAGTGACTTGGGCAGCTTGTTCGCCTCGGAGGCAGAGCAACAGGCCTTGTGTTTCAGCACGCAAACACACCGCGATGCGGTCGACCGCTTTCTGAACAAACAGCCCGCAGCGTTCAGCTGGCCGCAGGCCTGAGCAATCCTGAATGTTAGGCCGCGCGGCGCGCCGCCGCTTCGCCGCGCTGGTGCAGCATCAGCCACAAGAGCGCGCCGCCCACCAGCGTCATAGGCACCAGCGAGCCGACGTTCAGGATCGTCCAGCCTTGCGTGGTGACGAGCGCGCCTGAGGCAAACGAGGTCACGGCCATCGTGGCAAAAACACAGGTGTCCATCGCGCCTTGTGCCTTGTTCTTCTCTTCGGGTTTGTAGGTCTCGGTGAAGAGCGTGGTGGCACCGGTGTAGAGGAAGTTCCAGCCCACGCCCAGCACGGCCAGTGCGATCAAGAACTGCATCAAGTCCACGCCACTCAAGGCGACAGCGACGCAGATGAAGTTCAGCAGCGCGCCCACCGTCATCACCGGCAGCGCGCCGAAGCGCTTGATCAAGTGCCCGGTGAAGAAGCTCGGCACGAACATGCCCAGTACATGCCACTCCAGCACCAGCGCGGCAAGCTCAAACGGGTGCTTGCACTGCTGCATGGCAATCGGCGTGGCGGCCATCAAGAGATTCATCACACCGTAGCCAAGTGAGCCCGCCAGGATGGCAATGACAAAGGCCGGCTGCGTGGCGGCCATCTCGCGCAAAGACCGCCCGCTCGAAGCTCCCGGCAGTGGCGTCTTGTGCGGTGGGAATTCGATGAACGACAGGGCCACCAGCGCCAACAGCGCGACCCCAATCAAGGCCACATAAGCGCCGGCAAACGGTGCCGTCAACATGCCGCGCGTGGCGCTCGCCAAATTTGGGCCGACAAACGCGCCGATGATGCCGCCGGCTAGCACGAGTGAGATGGCCTTCTCTTTGTAGGAAGGCGCCACCAGCTCAGGCCCGGCGAAGCGATACAAGGCACCGTTGGCGCTGTAGTAACCAGCCACCACGGTGGTGGCCACCAGCAGCCAGAACTGTTGAGTGCTGATGGCATACGCGCACACCGCCGCCGACATTGCAGCGACCAACAGTCCGATCTGGAACGAACGTTTGCGCCCGTAGTGCGCTTGCACACGCGCCACGATGGGCGCACTGAGCGCACCGCCCACCACGTAGCCCGTGACAGGCAAGGTGGCCATCCACCCCATAGGTGCCAAGGCCAGCCCCACCAAGCCGTTGATGGCGATGAAGGTGACGTTGTTGGTGAGAAAGAGACCTTGGCACAGGGCCAGCAAGAGCAGGTGGCGATTCATCGGCGCATCATCGCATCAAGGCCGTCATCGCCACGCCATATCCAAGCGTTGAGCGCCGACGGTGGCTTTGGAGTCGTCGTCAAGGAAATGACCCTTGAAGACCACGTTGATTGCAAAGTCGAAAGCGAGCAAAGAAGTTCATGCTGTGAGTGCGCTGTGTTCCTTGCAGCGGGGGTAGACAGGAAAGCTGTGATGGCGCCCGGGCCGGTGAAGCCGGGACTTCATCACAACTTCCCAGATGACGAGTGGCACTTGTGCTGCACAAGGCGACTCGACATCTCCAACTGCCCAAGGAGTCGCGCATGGACGTCATCAGCAACTTCGCCGCACGCTACGAGCGCAGCCGCGAGGAAGAGCTCTCGCTCGAGGACTATCTCGCCGAGTGCAAACGCAACCCCGTTGCGTACGCCACCGCCGCCGAGCGCATGTTGCGTGCCATCGGTGAGCCCAAGACGGTGGACACACGCAACGAGCCACGGCTGTCGCGCCTCTTCGCGAACAAGCTGATCAAGGTCTACCCAGCCTTCGC
>JANMMH010000668.1:0-2188 GCA_031373055.1 Rubrivivax sp.
GCCACCAGCCAGGACATGATTGAGTTCGCCGTGCCGCACACGCTGGCGTTCACCTTCTTTCCGCATTGGCTGATGGATTTGCGTCCGCGATTTGGCGCACTCAAGAGTCGGCTCACCGCATTGAATGTGCACGACGCCGTGATGCGGCTGACCGAAGGCGGCTGTGATCTCTTGATTGCGTACCACCACCCTTCGCAGCCTTTGCCATTGGCCACCGAGCGCTACGAGATGTTGAGTCTGGGCAGTGAAACCCTGGCGCCTTATGCACGGCCCGACGCTAAGGGCCGGCCGCAATTCCGCCTGCATGGCGACGGCGCCAAACGCGTGCCGCTGCTGAGTTATGCCTCGGGTGCCTACATGGCGCGGCTGGTGGAATTGATTCTCAAAGAATCCGACACCGCCGCACTGCTGGAGCCCATTTACGAAACCGACATGGCCGAAGGCCTGAAGGCGATGGCACTCGAAGGCCACGGCCTGGCGTTCCTGCCCGCGAGTTCGGTGCGCAAGGAGCTGGAGTCCAAGCACTTGGTCCGCGCGGCCGACGCCGGCAGCTTTGAGCTAACGATGGAGATACGCGTCTACCGCGAACGCCCCGAAGCGGCGCGGCACACCAAGCCGGTGGCGCAGGCGCTATGGGCGTTTTTGGCGGCGCGCTGAGTCAGGATGTCTCTGACTCAAACTTGCGCCGCTCTCGCCGCGCGAGCGCGCTGAACCACGCGGAGGCGCGGCTGGGCATCAGGCGGTAAATCCAGTCGGCCACACGCGCGTCCGCCCCAATCAAGAGCCGCGTGCGCCCGGCTTGCATCGCGCGCACGATGGCTTGCGCGGCGGCGGCAGGCGAGGTCGGCGCCATGCGCGCGAACTGCGCGACCAGCGCCTGCGGGCTGCTCGCCATCATCGAGATGTCGCCCCGGCGCGCGTTGTGCGCGATGCGCGTGTGGATGCCACCCGGGTGCACGCACAGCACGCGCACCGATGTCTCGGCCAACTCCAGCCGCAGCGCGTCGCTGAAGGCGCGCACCGCAGCCTTGCTGGCGTTGTAAGTCGACTGCGTGGGCATCGAGACCATGGCAAAGATGCTGGAGATGTTGACGATCAAGGCCTCGGGCTTCTCACGCAGCTGCGGCGTAAACGCGCGGCAGCCATGCCACACGCCCCAGAAGTTGATCTCCATCAGCCAGCGCGCGTCGGCCTCGTCCACGCTGAGCGCGGGCGCCACCAGCGCCACACCGGCGTTGTTGATGAGCACATCGGCGCCACCCCACAAGGCGTACGCGCGCTCGGCGAGTTGCTGCCAGTGCGCCGCTTGCGCCACATCAGCCACTTGCCATGCGCACGCCGCGCCGCTGGCGCCGAGCGCCGCCGCCACAGCCACCAAGCGTGCCTCATCCACATCACACAGCAACAGCTTCGCACCCTGCGCCGCCAGCGCGTGCGCAAGCGCTTCGCCGATGCCTGACGCCGCACCGGTGATGACGACGCCTTTGTCATTGAGCTTGTCCATGCGGCGCGATTTTTCACTTCAGCACGGCGGCCCACGCTGCTCGCTAACCCGCATGATGTGTGCCAACACAGGCCGGCCCGCCGCAAGCCCGATGCCACAATGACCGCATGTCCGACGCCCCCCGCACCTTGACGCTCACGCGCCCCGACGACTGGCACCTGCACCTGCGTGACGGCGACGCCATGGCCGCCGTCTTGCCGCATAGCGCGCGCCAATTTGCACGTGCCATCGTGATGCCCAATCTGCGCCCGCCCATCACCACCACGGCGCAGGCGCTGGCCTATCGCCAACGCATCCTCGCCGCGCTGCCTGCGGGCATGGACTTCACGCCGCTGATGACGCTGTACCTCACCGACATCACACCGCCCGAGGAAATGCTTCGCGCCAAAGACGCCGGCATCAAAGCGCTCAAGCTCTACCCCGCTGGTGCGACCACGAACAGCGACGCTGGCGTCACCGACATCCGCAAAACCTACGCCACGCTCGAGGCCATGCAACGTGCGGGATTGCTGCTGCTGGTGCACGGCGAAGTCACCGACGCGAAGATCGACCTCTTTGACCGTGAAGCCGTGTTCATTGAGCGCGTGATGCAGCCGCTGCGGCGCGACTTCCCCGAGCTCAAGGTGGTGTTCGAACACATCACCACGCGCGAGGCCGCGCAGTACGTGATGGCGGCCGACGCGC
>JANMMH010000672.1:0-2374 GCA_031373055.1 Rubrivivax sp.
GTGAGCGGCCTCGTGGCCGGGCAGGACATCTACCGCATCTCGTTCGAGGTGGTGCCCGCACCGGCGACCCTGGCGCTCGCCGGCCTGGCCATCGTGGCTTTGACCGCGACCACACGTCGGCGCCGTGGCGCCGGGGGCGCCCTCACACGAAATGTGACCTCGCTGTGAGGACGCGGGCCCGCAGCGCGGGCCCCATGCCTCCGTCGCGCGGGCGCCACGCCCGCGCGCAACCAGGCCCCCCAGACACAACACATGGGGCGGGTGGAAGACGACGAGGCGGTGGCCGACGTGGTGGGCCTTCATCTGGGCCACGCCGGCTACCAGTTCACCCATGTCGCCGACGGCCGCCAGGCCCTGGCCCGCGTCGATGCCCAATCGTTCGACCTGGTGCTGCTCGACCTGATGTTGCCTGGCGCCAGCGGCTGGGACATCTGCCGCCACCTGCGCCGCAAGCCGGGCCACGTGCCCATCATCATGCTCAGCGCGCGCAGTGACGAAGCCGAGCGTGTGCTCGGGCTGGAGCTTGGCGCCGACGACTACCTGGCCAAGCCCTTTTCGATGCTCGAGCTGACGGCGCGCGTGCGTGCGCTCTTACGTCGCGTGGCGCAGATGGCGGCCGCCAGCAGCGGCGACGGCGCCGAGGTCTTGCTCGGCGCCTTGCGCATCAAGCCCTCGCAGCGCGAGGCCTGGTGGGGCGGGCGCGCACTGGCGCTGACCCAGCGTGAGTTCGAGCTGCTGCACTTCTTTGCCCGCCACCCCGGCCAGATCTTCAGCCGCGCCGAGCTCTTGCAGCGTGTCTGGGGCGACGGCTTTGACGGCTATGAACACACCGTGAACTCGCACATCAACCGTCTGCGCCACAAGCTTGCCGAGGCGCAGCCTGATGGCCCATCTGGTGCTCGCTTGATCGAGACCGTGTGGGGCATGGGCTACCGCCTGGACCTGCGCGCCACGGCCGCGCCCGAAAGCGGCGCATGCGCAGCCTAACGCGACGCTTGAGCGTGGCCATGGCGGCGCTGTTGCTGCTCTTTGGCAGCATCGCCGCAGCCCTGGCCTGGCGCGCGGTGACCGAGCGCGAGCAGGAAACCGTGCAGCGCTTGTCGGCGGGATTGGCCGCGCACATCGTCAAACACTGGCCCGAAGCCAGCGCCAGCGAGGCCGGCGACGACGCGGCGCGCCACGCCTTGATGCAGATGCTGATGACCGTCAACCCGGCGATCCAGGTCTACACGCTGGACGCTCTTGGCAAGGTTCGCTCCTACCTTGGCGCGCCCGGCATGGTGCGCGTCGGACACGTCGATCTGGCGCCACTGCAGCGCTTCATCGCGGGCGCCGACCTGCCCATCGCGGGCACGGACCCCATGGGCTCTGGGCAACTGAGGGTGTTCTCAGCGGCAGCGTTTGCCGCGCGCCCAGGGCAGACCACGCCACCGGGCTACCTCTACATCGTGCTCGACGGCCCGGCGCAAGTGGCGCTTAGCTCGGCGACGTCGAACGCCAGCGTGTGGCGCCACGCACTGGCCGCCGCCGCCATCGCGCTGGTCTTGACGATGATCGTGGGTGTCTACGTATTTCGACGATTAGCACGGCCACTGACGGCCCTGGCCTCGCGGCTACACGCCTTCGAGCTGGAGCCGGCGGCGGCTGCTACGGCTACGGCTGCGACTCCACGTCACGCAACAGCCGCAGGCAAAGATGAAGTGCAGGCCATGGCCGCCGCCATTGACACGATGTCGGCACGCATGCGCCAACAGCACGAGCAGACACAAGCTCTGGCGCACGCGCACCGCGAGGTCATCGCCAACGTCGCCCACGACCTGCGCACGCCGCTGACCACCTTGCATGGCCACCTCGAAGCGCTGGGCAGCCATGTGCTGTCACCCGAGCGCCACCAGCGCCACCTGGGCGCCGCATTGGCCCAAAGCCAGCGCGTGCGCCGCCTGGTGCAGCAGCTCTTTGAGCTGGCCACGCTGCAGTCGCTGCCGGGCCTGCTGGCGCACGAACGCTTTCGCCTCGACGAGGTGCTGGCCGACACCGTGATGCAGTTCGGACTGGTGCCGCCTCAACACCGCGTCGCCTTGCACGGCGCACCGCCAGGGCCGGTGGAGCTTGACGGCGACCTGCAGCTCATCGAGCGCGCGCTCACCAACCTCATCGACAACGCGCTGCGCCATGCGCCAAGCAGCGCCCCGGTGCAGGTGAGCCTGCGTTGCAGCGAGCGCGAAATCGCGGTGCTCGTGGCCGACCACGGCCCGGGCATGCCGCCTGAGCTGGCGCAGCGCTTGAATGCCGGCGTGTCGGTGCGCGACCCGGCCATACGGCGTGATCGCGGCGGCGGCCTCGGTGGCCTGGGGCTGGCCATCGCCCAGCGCAT
>JANMMH010000673.1:0-2235 GCA_031373055.1 Rubrivivax sp.
GCGCGCGAGGTTGGGCACGGCGCTGAAGAAGGCGTGCGCCTCTTCCACCGTCATGTGCAGCACCTCGGCGATGTTCTTGCCTTTGTAGAAAACTTCCAGCGTCTCGCGGTTGTAGCGTTTGCCGTGGCAGGTGTCGCAGGGTACGTAGACGTCGGGCAGGAAGTGCATCTCGACCTTGATCACGCCGTCGCCTTCGCAGGCTTCGCAGCGGCCGCCGCCCGAGCTGGCGCTAACGTTGAAGCTGAACCGACCCGCGCCATAGCCGCGCTCGCGCGCGGTGGGCACTTCGGCGAAGAGTTCGCGCATGGGCGTGAACAGCCCCGTGTAGGTGGCCGGGTTGCTGCGCGGCGTGCGGCCGATGGGGCTTTGGTCGACGTTGATGACCTTGTCGAAAAGCTCCAGCCCGTCGACACGGTCGTGCGGTGCCGGCTCGGCGTGGCTTTGGTAGAGCTTCCTGGCCACCGCCGCGTACAGCGTGTCGTTCACCAACGTGCTCTTGCCCGAGCCCGAGACGCCGGTGACGCAGGTGAACAGGCCCACGGGGATAGTGATGTCCACGCCTTTGAGGTTGTTGCCACGCGCGGCGCAGATGTGCAGGCCGCGTGCTTGCTCGCCAGGCTGTGCCAGGCGCCGGCGCTCGGGCACCTCGATGCGCAGCGTGTGCGCGAGGTAGCGCCCGGTGAGTGACTCGGTGCTCGCTTCCAGCTCAGCCGGCGTGCCTTGCGCCACGACATGGCCACCGTGCACGCCCGCACCCGGGCCCATGTCGACCACGTGGTCGGCGGCGCGGATCATGTCTTCGTCGTGCTCCACCACCAGCACCGAATTGCCCAGGTCGCGCAGGTGCTTGAGCGTGCCTATCAGTCGCTCGTTATCACGCTGGTGCAGCCCTATGCTGGGCTCGTCCAGCACATACATCACACCCGAGAGGCCGCTGCCGATCTGGCTGGCCAGGCGGATGCGCTGGGCCTCGCCGCCGCTGAGCGTGTCGGCGCCGCGGTCCAGGCTGAGGTAGGTCAGGCCAACGTCGTTCAAGAAGCGCAGCCGCGAGCGGATTTCGCGCACGATCTTGTCGGCGATGTCGGCCTTGTTGCCTTCGAGTTGCAGCGTCTCAAAGTAGGCCAGGCTGACGGCCAGCGTGGCGCCTTCGACTTCATAGATGGCCTTGCCGCGTGGCGCAGCGGCGTTGGCGTCGGCGTTCAGCGGCTGCAAGTAGACATGGCGCGCTTCGCGGCGCAGGCGCGCACCGCCGCAGTCGGGGCAGGGCTTGATGGACTGGTAACGCGCTAACTCTTCACGTACGGTGACGGAATCGGTCTCGCGGTAGCGCCGCTCCAGGTTGGGCAAGATGCCTTCAAAGGCATGGCGGCGCTTCACGCTGCGCGTCTTGCCGCTCTTGCCTTCAGCGCTGTAGGTGAACTCGATCTCGTCGGCGCCGGAGCCGTGCAAGAGCACCTCGCGCGCTTGCGTTGGCAGCGCATCAAACGCCGTCTCGATGTCGAATTGGTAGTGCTTGGCCACACTCTCCAACAGCGAGAAGGTGTAGGGGTTGCGCCGGTCCCAGCCTTTCACCGCGCCCGAGGCCATGCTCAAACTGGGGAAGGCCACCACGCGTTCGGCATCAATCGCACTGGCCTGGCCCAGGCCGTCACAAGCCTGACAGGCGCCCACGGGTGAGTTGAACGAGAAGAGCCGCGGCTCCAGCTCCGACAAGCTCCAGCTGCACACCGGGCAGGCGAACTTGCTGCTGAAGAGGTGCTCGCGCCCGCTGTCCATTTCCAACGCGATGGCGCGGCCATCGGCCAGGCGCAGCGCGGCCTCGAAGCTTTCGGCCAATCGCTGTTTGAATTCTTCGCGCGGCCGAAGGCGGTCGATGACGATGTCGATGTCGTGCTTTTCGGTCTTCTTCAGCTTGGGCAGGTCGGCCACCTCGACCACTGCGCCGGGCACACCGTCGCCACCGACGCGAAAGCGTACGTAGCCGCGAGCCTGCATGTCGGCAAAAAGCTCCAGGAACTCGCCTTTGCGGTCGCGCACCACTGGGGCCAGCACCATCAGCTTGGTGTCTTCGGGCAGGGCCAGCACGGCGTCGACCATTTGGCTCACGCTTTGCGCGCGCAGCGGCAGCGCGTGCTCGGGGCAAAACGGCGTGCCGGCGCGGGCGTAGAGCAAGCGCAGGTAGTCGTGGATTTCGGTGATGGTGCCCACCGTCGAGCGCGGGTTGTGGCTGGTGGC
>JANMMH010000695.1:0-4042 GCA_031373055.1 Rubrivivax sp.
GGTCACCCGTCGCCCCGGCCAGCAGCTAATACAGTGGCGGGGCTGCATTCGTGCTCGACGAGCGCCTCTACAGCTGGTGCGAGCGGCGGGCAGGGGCGCTGTGTGGACTGAAGTAAAGGAGGAGGGTCGGGTACTCCCGGCCCGGGGGACATGAACGGAACACAGCGCCCCTGGCCGCTGCTCGCCGCGCAGGTGCAAGCGGTCAGCGACTTTTGCCTTCGCAGACTGGGCGACCGCATAACCCGGCGCAGATTGGCCACATGAACCTGCTGACCCTCAACGCCGGCTCCTCATCGATCAAGTTCGCGCTGTTTGATGAAGCGGGCGACTTCGCCAAGCCGCAGCAGACAGGGCAGGTCGAAGGCTTGGGCGGCGAAGGGCTGACGCATGAAGCCGCCCTGCGGCAAGTCTTGACGCGCATCGGCGATACGCAGGTCACCGCGGTGGGCCACCGCATCGTGCACGGTGGCGCGGAATTTGACGGCCCGGCTTTGATTGACGATGCGGTGTTCGATCGCATCAGTGAATTGCAAGCGCTGGCGCCACTGCACCAACCGCACAACCTGGCCGGTGTGCGTGCCGCGCGCGCGGCTTTCCCCGGTGTGCCGCAGGTAGCGTGTTTCGACACCGCGTTTCACCGCAGCCAGCCCGCGCTGAACCAACGCTTTGCGCTGCCGCAGGCGCTGCATGACTTGGGCGTGCAGCGCTACGGCTTTCATGGTCTGTCGTATGAGTCGATCCAGCGGCAGCTGCGCGCACTTGAACCGGTTGCCGCGATGGGCCGCGTGGTGGTGGCGCACTTGGGCAACGGTGCCTCGCTGTGCGCCATGGCGCAGGGCCGCTCTGTCGCCACGACCATGAGTTTTTCGCCGCTGGATGGGCTACCGATGGGCACACGCTGCGGCCGCATTGACGCGGCAGTCGTGCTGCACTTGCTGCGCCAGGGCCGCACGGCCGAGCAGGTGTCGCGGCTGCTGCATCAAGAGTCGGGGTTGATAGGGCTTTCGGGCCTATCGGGCGACATGCGCGTGCTGCTCGCGTCTAACGGGCCAAATGCGCGCATGGCTGTGGACTACTTCGTGGAGCACTTGCTGCGTGAACTCGCCGGCATGGCCGCCGCACTGCGCGGCATCGACACGCTGGTCTTCACGGGTGGCATCGGCGAGCACGCGGCATTGGTGCGCGAACATGTGCTGCAAGGTGCCGCCTGGCTGGGCATGAAGCTTGACGCGGCCGCAAACGAGCGGGGTGCCAGCGTCATCAGCCAGCGCGACAGCGCTGTGACCGTGCGCGTCATGCGCACCAACGAAGAGGCGGTGATCGCAGGCCATACTGCGGCGGTCGCCCTGGCCCGAAAGTCTTCATGCTGAACTGGCTGTCCAAAGACCCCCTGCACGACCCCTTGGCGTCACCCGCGCCCGGCGCCACCACCGAAGTCAAATGCACCACCTGCTACATGTGCGCTTGCCGCTGTGGCATCCGCGTGCATTTGCGCGATGTTGGCAACGGACCTGAGGTGCGCTACATCGACGGCAACCCCGAGCACCCGATCAACAAGGGTGTTATTTGCGCCAAGGGCAGCGCCGGCATCATGAAGCAGGTCTCTCCAGCGCGGCTGACCATGCCGCTGCTGCGCAAGGCTGGCAGTGCGCGCGGCGCGGGTGAGTTCGAGCCGATCTCATGGGAGCGCACGTTCGAGATCCTCACCGAGCGTTTGCAGAAGATTCGCTCTACCGACCCCAAGCAGTTCGCACTCTTCACCGGGCGCGACCAGATGCAGGCGCTGACGGGTCTCTTCGCCCGCCAGTTCGGCACGCCGAACTACGCGGCGCACGGTGGCTTTTGTTCGGTGAACATGGCCGCAGGGATGATCTACACCATCGGTGGTTCGTTCTGGGAATTCGGCGGGCCCGACCTCGACCACGCGCGGCTCTTTGTGATGATCGGCACAGCCGAAGACCACCACAGCAACCCGATGAAGATCGCGCTGAGTAAGTTCAAGCGCGATGGTGGCCGTTTCATCTCCATCAACCCGGTGCGCACGGGCTACTCGGCTATCGCCGATGAGTGGATCCCCATCCGCCCCGGCACGGACGGCGCGCTCTTCATGGCGCTGATGCACGAGCTGATCGCGCACGACCTCATCGACAAGCCATTTCTGAAGCGCTATACCAACGCGCCGCAGCTGGTGGTGACGGACGGCGGCGAGCGTGACGGGCTCTTTGCGTTTGATCCCGATCCCGCCAAGGGCCCGCCCGGCGATGGCCGCAACCCGCACAACAAGCTGGTGTGGGATGTCACGTCAGCTCGCGTGTTAGCGGCTTACCCCGAAGGCGTTGCCGACGGCTGCGACCCGGCGCTTGAAGGGCGCTACACCCTGGCCGACGGCACGCCGGTGGTGCCGAGTTTTCAGCTGCTGCGCGAGCGCGTGGCGCCGTGCACGCCCGAGTGGGCGGCGGCCATTACCGGCATCCCCGCCGAGCGCATCAAAAAGCTTGCGCGTGAGCTCGGCCACGCCGCCTTCGAGCAAGCCTTCGAGCTGCCGATTGCCTGGACCGACGCCTGGGGCAAAACGCACCCGAAAACCACGGCGCGGCCCGTGGCGTTTCACGCCATGCGCGGCTTGGCGGCGCACAGCAACGGCTTTCAAACGGTGCGCGCGCTGGCCGTGATGATGAGTTTGCTCGGCACCATTGACCGCCCCGGCGGCTTTCGCCACAAGGCGCCGTACCCGCGCCACATCGTGCCCAACTACCGCGCCTTCAATGACGAGGCGATGATCAAACCCAACACGCCGCTGAACGCCGCGCCACTGGGTTTCCCGGCGCACCCCGATGAGCTGGCGGTGACGAAGGACGGCAAACCCATCCGCATCGACCATGCCTTCTCGTGGGAGCACCCGCTCTCGGCCCACGGACTGATGCACAACGTCATCACCAACGCGGTGAAGGGCGACCCCTACCGCATCGACACGCTGCTGATCTTCATGGCTAACATGGCCTGGAACAGCACCATGAACACGATGGCGGTGCGCGAGATGTTGAACCGCAAGGGCGCCGATGGCGAGTACGCCATTCCCTTCCTGGTGGTGTGCGACGCCTTCCAGAGCGAGATGGTGGCCTTTGCCGACCTGGTGCTGCCCGACACGACCTACCTTGAACGTCACGACGTGATGAGCATGCTCGACCGGCCCATCAGCGAATTCGACGGCCCCGTCGATTCGGTGCGCGTGCCGGTGGTGGCGCCGCTTGGCCAGTGCAAGCCCTTCCAGGAAGTGCTGATCGAGCTCGCAGGCCGCTTGAAGTTCCCCGCCTTCACTAACGAACAAGGTGAGCGCAAGTTCAAAGACTACCCCGACTTCGTGGTCAACTTCCAGCCCACACCCGGCATCGGCTTCCTGATGGGCTGGCGCGGCAAGGACGGTGACCAGCATTTGCGTGGTGAGCCCAACCCCAAGCAGTGGGAGATGTACGCCAAGAACAACTGCGTCTTCCAGTTCCACCTGCCCAAAGACCAGCGGTACATGCGCAACTGGAACCAGGGCTATCTGGACTTCGCCAAAGCCAAAGGCTGGCGCCAGAAGAGTGACCCGGTGCAGCTGGCGCTGTACTCCGACACGCTGCAATCCTTTCGCCTGGCCGCGCAGGGCAAGAGCGGTTGCCGCCAGCCACCTGAGCATTTGCGCGAACGCATCAACACCTACTTCGACCCGCTGCCGTTTTGGTACGCACCGCTCGAAGAAGCCTGCACCGACAAGAGCGAGTACCCGCTGGCGGCCATCACCCAGCGGCCGATGGCGATGTACCACAGCTGGGATTCGCAGAACGCCTGGTTGCGGCAGATCCATAGCCACAACTACCTGTTCGTCAGCCCCGTGACGGCGCGTACGGCGGGCGTTAGCGACGGCGGCTGGGCCTGGGTCGAAAGCCGCTGGGGCAAGGTGCGCTGCATGCTGCACTACAGCGAAGCTGTGGAGCCCGGCACGGTGTGGACCTGGAACGCCATCGGCAAGGCCAGCGGGGCCTGGCACCTGGAGCCGGGG
>JANMMH010000696.1:0-4902 GCA_031373055.1 Rubrivivax sp.
CGTCACCCGTCATGAGGGGAATTCCTTGTCATTCAGACTGATCACGCTCAACTTGAACGGCATCCGCTCGGCGGCCAACAAGGGCTTTGTCGAATGGGCTGAACAGACCGGCGCGGATTGTATGGGCGTGCAAGAGGTCAAGGCTCAAGCCGTGGACCTGGCCGGGCGCTTCGACCGGGTGGCTGGGATGAAGGCGCACTTTCACTACGCTCAGAAAAAAGGTTATTCAGGCGTGGGCCTCTTCTCCAAGAAGACGCCCAGCGACGTGGTGATTGGATTCGGCCACAAGGACTTTGACGCCGAAGGGCGCTGGGTCGAGACGCGTTTTGACACACCCAAGCGCAAGCTCAGCATCATCAGCGCCTACTTCCCCAGCGGGTCGAGCAGCGAGGAACGTCAAGCCGCCAAATTCCGTTTCTTGGCGCGCATCTACCCGCAGCTGATGAAGCTCAAGGCTGAGCGCGAGTTCATCCTCGTCGGCGACATCAACATCGCGCACAAAGAAATCGACCTGAAGAACTGGAAGAGCAACCAGAAGAACAGCGGCTTCCTGCCCGAAGAGCGCGCCTGGCTAGACAAGCTGTTTGCGCAGGGCAAGAGTGGCGCGGGCCTGGTCGATGTCTTTCGCACGCTCAACCAGGCCAGCGAGCAGTACACGTGGTGGAGCAACCGCGGCCAGGCTTACGCGAAGAACGTCGGCTGGCGCATCGACTACCACTTCGCCACACCCGCGCTGGCCGCCACAGCGCGGCGCGCCGAGATATTTCTCAAACAGCGCTTCAGCGACCACGCGCCGCTGACCATCGACTACGACTTCAATCTTTGAGCACTGAGCCCTGAGCTGATTTCAGGTCATCATCGGCCCGACCTCCAACGCCCACCATGCTCGCCACCACCAGCCGCCTTGCCCTGGGCTACACCTCCATGCTCGTGCACGCCTTCACGCGGCGCGAGCTCATGCGCGAGCCTGCGGTGCGCGCGGCGCTGGTGCGCCAGATCCAGGTGACCGGCGTGCAGGCGCTGCCCTATGTTGCGCTGGTGGCGGTGCTCTTCGGCGCGGTGGTGGTCACGCGCGTGCTTGACCTGCTCGGGCCCGACGATGACACCGTGCTGAAGGCCATCGTCTGGGGTGGCATCCGCGAGCTTGGCCCGCTGGTCACCGCACTCATCATCATCGTGCGCAGCGCTGTGGCCATTGCCGCGGAAGTGGCGCTGATGACCATGCGCGACGGCATCCACGACGGCTACTGGAACAGCCTGGCGCTTGAAGAAGAAGTGGTGCTGCCGCGCATCTTGGGCACGGCCATTTCGGCCGCCGCGCTGGTGAGCTGTTTTCAGTTCATTGCGGTGACCTCAGCGCTGCTCTCAGCGTCCATCACCCTGGGCACGGAGCTCGAATTCGAGATCGACTCCTTCTTCACCGTGGCGAGCTGGTCGCAGGTGCCGCTGTCGATGTTGAAGGGCCTGGTCTTCGGCGCCGGCATCGCGGCAATCGCCTGCTACCATGCTCTCAACGTGGGCAAAGACGTGGGCGACATCCCTAAAGCGGTGGTCGCCGCGTGCCTTGGCAGCTTGAGTTTTGTGATGGTTGTGGACGTGATCGCGTTGTTGATTCTTCTGCTATGAACGAGCCCACCGCCAAGCCCAAGCCGCTGTTGTCGCCAGGCCGCCAGATCGCGGCCTTGCTGGTGCTTGCACTGCTGCTGGCGGCTGCGTTGGTGGGCGGTATCGCCTGGCAGCAAGGTGCCTTCTCCGGGCGCGAGCAGGTCTACTTCATCGCCGACGACGTCTTCGGGCTGGCGCCTGGAACGACGGTGCGCATGAGCGGCTTTCGCATCGGCAAGATCCAGACCATGGTGCTGCAAGACGACCTCACCGTGCGTGTCACGCTGAGCATCGACGCCGAGCCGCACAGCCACCTGCGCAGCGACGCGCGCGCGGTGGTCATCCGCGAGCAGCTGCGCCCGGCCTCGATCGACCTCAAACCCGGCAGCGCGAAGACGCCGATGGCGCCTGACGATCCGCGCGTGGCCTACGCCCGCCGCGGCACGCTGACCGACATCGCCGACGACTTTCGCGCCCGCATCGCGCCCATCCTGGACGACGTCAAGCAGCTCACCGCAGTGGCCCGTGAGCGCAAGGGCGACATCGACACCATCGTCGAAAACGTCGGCACGCTGACGCACGCGCTGGCCGAGACGGGCAAGCATGTGCAGGCCCTCAGCGCCGAGATGCGCACGCGTGCAGCGGGGCTGGGCAGCCAGTCGGAAGTGGCCATGGTCGAGGCCAACCGCTCGCTCGTGCGCCTGGGCGGCCTGCTCGGCCAGGCCGAAAAGAGCTTGGACATGGTCAACGCCAAACTGCCCACGCTGCTGGACAAGAGCGAGAACATGCTGGGTAACTTGGACGCCGTGTTGCGTGACTCGCGCACTATCTCGGCCGCGGCCGCTACCGGGCTGCCGCCGCTGCTTCGCGCGGCGCCGCCCATGGTCGACGAGTCGCGCGAAATGATGCAGGGGCTGCGCCAGTCGTGGCCGCTGCGCACGATGTTGCCGCCGCCCGCGCCCACCCAATTGCCTATCGACAGCCATGACAGCAATGCGCTTCGTCAGCCGCCGCCGCGCTGAGGCTGTGGCCACCGTGTTGTGCCTGGTGCTGGCCGGATGCAGCACGCCGCCGCCCGCGCGCAACACTGCGCAGCAAGCCTCGGGCACCCACAGCCAAGGGGCCGCGCGCGCGCTGGCGGCTGGCGAGTTGGAGCAATCGCTAACGCTGTACACACGCGCATTGGCGGCCGCCGAATCGGTGGAAGACTTTGAGCTCAGCGGCGCGGCGTTGCTCAACCTGGCGTTGGTGCACGCACGCCGTGGTGAAGTGGCGTTAGCCCATGGCCGGCTGGCGCGCATCATGGCCGCGCCGCAACGCTTTGGCGCACCGCTGCAAGCGCGTGCCGGTGCGCGCAAGGCGCTCTTGCACCTTGACGCCAACGAGCTCGACGCCGCGCTGCAAGCCGCTGACGCCGCCCAGGCCGCCTGCGTAGCGCCGTGCGACGTGGCCGCCGTACTGGCCAACGTGCGCGCGCATACCGCCTTGCTGCGTGGTGACGGCGCGACGGCCGCCACCGAGGCGCAGCGCGCCGTCACGCTGGCGACGGAACAACCGGCCGAGCTGGCCAACGCGCAGCGCCAACTCGGCCGCGCGCGGCTGCAGCAAGGCCAGGCCGGTGAAGCGGCTGCCGCACTGGCGCTGGCGCTGGCCATCGACCAACGCCTGGGCCTGCCCGAGCGCATCGGCCTGGACCTGCTGCTGGCGGGCGACGCTGAAGTGCGGCGCAGCCAAACGGGCGCCGCGCGCGAGTTCTACGAGCGTGCGTTGGCGGTTTACCGCGCCGGCGGCTTTGGCAAGTCGGCCGACGCCGCGCGTGCGCGGCTCGACGCGCTGGGCAAGTAGCGAACTACGGCGCCGCGCAGTTTGCGCGCGCGCCTTCAGGCAGCGCCGACACCCGGCGCAGGTCCGCCGCCAACACCTCACCGAGCTTGGCCACGTTCGTGCGATGTGCCACCGCCAACGCCGGCAACTCGCCGGCGGCCGCTTGTTCAAACTGCCCATGGCAGCGCAGCGCCGGCTGTGCGGCGCCCACGCGCTGCAGCGCCCACGCTGCGTCCCAGCGGCTGGCGCGGCCTAGGGCCGCGTCAAGCCGTGTCACGTCTACGCTGATGCGCCAGCGTGGGCCCACCGTGCTGGGCCGCAGCGGTACAGCAGCCAGCGCCGTGCTGATGTGCAGCACGAGTGCTGCGCGTATCTCGTCGGTGAGTGGCGCGACCCAGCGCTCGAACTCCAGCGCCACCAGGCTGTCGTCAGCGCGCCGAACCAGCCACTGCGGTTGATCGACCTGCGCCGGCACGGCCACGCTGAGCAGCTCCCAGGCTTGCGGCTCCGGGGCGGTGACCACAACGGCTGCCGCGGTAGCGGCGGGCGCGGGCATCAAGGAATGCAGCCGCGTCTGCGGCGCCGTGCCGCAGCCTGCGAGCAACGAGCCCAGCGCAATCACCACGCCGCATGAAACCAGGCCGGCCCTCATCGCGCCGGCTCCAGCACTGGGTCGGCCGGCTTGCCACGCAGCAGCGTCTCGGGGTTCTTTTGCAGGTAGTCGGCGAGCACGCGCATGGCCTGCGCGGCGCGCTGCACTTCGGCCAGTGCCGCGCCGGTGCTGCGCTGCAAAGGCGCTTGCGAGTCGACAAGGTTGTTCTCGGCGCTGCGCAGCGTTTGCTGCGCGGCCGTCAAGGTTTTCTGCAAGTCGTCCAAGGTTTGCTGCACTTTCGGGTTGAGCTCTTTGATCGTGCTGTCGGTGCTGCCCAGCACTTTGTCCAGCGACGCGCTAATTTGCTTGACGCTGCGCAGTGTCTCTTGCAGATCGCCGCCGATCTCGTCGAACTTGACTTTGGAGACACTCGCCAGGATGTCGGTGAGCTGCGCCTGCGCGTCGCTCAGTGCGCCCGGTGTGGTGGGCAGCGTGGGCACGGCGGCCTTGACGTCGAAGGCCACGGCGGTGGGTTTGGGCGCGAAGTCCAGCGCGATGTAGAGCTGGCCCGTGAGCAGGTTGCCCGTGCGCGCCTGCGCGCGCAAGCCACGCTGCACGAGCTGCTTGAGGAACTGGCGGTCGCCCGCGTCACCCACGGCCGCGCCCGCGCCGGCCTTGGCGGCAAGGCGGTCGCGCAGGCCGCCCAGGCGCAGCGGGTAGATGTCGGCGATGACTTCAATCGGCAGGCGCTTCTCCGACTCTTCATGCTGGAATTCGATGCCGCGCACCGTGCCCAGTGGCACGCCCAGCAGCTCCACCGGCGCGCCGACTTCAAGCCCGCGCAGCGACTGGTTGAAGACCATGCGCACGCGCAGCGGCTC